>PIVS01000005.1 GCA_003353855.1 Desulfobacteraceae bacterium | reverse complement strand
TTTTATCGCGATGGGTTTAAGGGGATGACTCTGGGAAAAAAACTCTGGAAAATCATCCTGATAAAGCTTTTTGTGATGTTTGTGATCCTTAAGCTTTTTTTCTTTCCAAACTTTTTGAATACAAGTTTTCACACCGATAAAGAAAAAGGAAATTACGTTCTTGAACAAATCACAAGGAATGCTGACCCAAGCAAATGATCTCTACAATACAAATAGTACTTCATTTATAATAGGAGGGAAAAATAATGATCGATATTGATTTGAGCATGGTAAACTGGGCCAGAGCTCAATTTGCACTTACCGCCATGTACCACTGGATATTTGTACCGCTAACATTGGGGCTTTCCTTTTTGTGCGCCTTTTTTGAATCCATTTATGTACGTACCGGAAATAAGGAATGGCGGTCCATTACAAAATTCTGGATGACCCTGTTTGGCATCAACTTTGCCATTGGCGTTGCAACGGGGATCATTCTTGAATTTCAATTTGGAACAAACTGGTCCAACTATTCATGGATAGTAGGAGATATCTTTGGTGCCCCCCTTGCCATTGAGGGAATTTTTGCTTTTTTTCTTGAAGCAACCTTTTTTGCAGTCATGTTTTTCGGATGGAACAGGGTATCAAAACGATTTCATCTTTTTTCCACATGGATGGTGGCCATCGGTTCAAACCTTTCCGCCGTATGGATCCTTGTGGCCAATGGCTGGATGCAAAACCCGGTGGGGATGATCTTCAATCCGGAAACAGCAAGGTTTGAAATGCACGACTTTGCCCAAGTTGTTTTTAATCCTGTGGCTATTTCTAAATTTGTCCATACCTCCAGTTCCGGATTTTTAATGGCCTCTTTGTTTGTACTCTCAATTTCCTGCTGGTACCTTATAAGAGGCAGACATATTCAAATGGCGAAAAAATCAATTATTGTGGCCTCTGTATTTGGCTTTCTTTCTGCAAGCTATGTCGGTCTTACCGGAGATGAATCCGCCTATGAGGTTGCTCAAAAGCAACCCATGAAGCTTGCTGCCTTTGAGGGGCTGTATAAAGGAGAGACAAAGGCCAGCATTGAAGCCGGAATTCTCAATCCCAATAAAAAACCCGGGGATGATCAGGAGGCTTTTCTCATAAAAATGAAAATCCCCTATATTCTTTCTCTTTTGGCAAATCGTTCCCTTAACTCATTTGTACCGGGAATTGATGATCTTGTTTACGGCAATGAAGAACAAAATATAGAAGGGGTGGCATCAAAAATGGCCAAGGGTAAATTGGCAATAAATGATCTTGCCGCATTTAAACAGGCCCAAAAAGAAAACAACAGCCAACAGGCTGAAACGTCCTTGGCAAAATTCAAGGTGAACCAAGATTACATGGGTTACGGATATCTTGACAAGCCTGAAGAAGCTGTACCACCGGTGGCGATTCCCTATTATGCTTTTCATATCATGATCACCCTGGGCAGTCTCTTCCCTGTTCTTTTTGCCCTCTTTCTTTTTTACGGTCTGAAAGATACCCTTACCCAGAAAAAATGGCTGCTTCCCATTGGCTTGATATCGGGTTTTCTTGGTTTAATAGCCCAGCAGTCCGGATGGGTTGTGGCAGAGGTGGGTCGGCAGCCCTGGGCTATTAACGGCCTCCTACCTGTTAAGGTGGCAACAACAAATCTTGCAGCCAGCAATGTTCAAATTACTTTCTTCATGTTTTTAGGATTATTTACACTTTTACTGGCTGCGGAGATATCAATCATGCTCAAACAAATATCCATTGGACCGGAGGAGGGCCGTTAAAATGATTTCAAATCTCGACTATACAACCTTGCAGCAGCTTTGGTGGATAATTGCCTCCATTGTGGGCGCTCTTTTCCTGTTTCTCACCTTTGTCCAGGGGGGCCAGACCCTTCTGTGGCAAATCGCTAAAACTGATATTGAAAAATCCTTAGTCGTCACTTCCCTTGGGCGCAAATGGGAAATGCCCTTTACAACCCTTGTCCTGTTCGGCGGTGCCTTGTTTGCCGCTTTTCCCAAGTTTTATGCAACCAGTTTCGGGGGTGCCTATTGGGTATGGATACTGATTCTTTTTTCATTTATCATTCAGGCTGTCAGCTATCAATATCGAAAAAAACCCAACAACCTTTTGGGATCAACGGTTTATGAAGGATTTCTTTTTATAAACGGATCCGTGGGTATTTTGCTCATAGGGGCTGCCGTGGGAACTTTTTATACCGGCTCAAATTTCACACTTGATCTATACAACAAGGTCACCTGGGATTATACCCTGCTGGGGATCAACCTGAGGGGACTTGAAGCGGCTTTTTCCCTTTTCAATCTTTCTCTTGGAATTTTCCTGGTATTTAATGCCAGGGTTTTGGGCGCATTATACCTTTTAAACAGCATTGATCTCAGTTCAACCCCGGATCTCGAATCAAGACTACGAAAGGGTGCATGGAGTAATTTTCTCATTGCGCTGCCCTTTCTGCTTTATGTGCTCATCTGCCTTCTCTTGATGAAAGGATTTGGTGTGGATGATGCAGGGGTGGTTTCCCTGGTTGCTTCTAAATATTTGTCAAATCTTCTGGCCATGCCCCACCTGCTGATAATGCTGCTTCTGGGAATTATTCTTGTATTATACGGTGTTGTTTCATCCTCATTCAAAACAAGTAATAAAGGAATATGGTTCAGTGGGTTGGGCACTGTATTTGTAGGTCTTGTTGTCCTTATTCTGCCGGCATTTAATAACACGGCATTTTATCCGTCAAAACTTGATCTCCAATCAAGTCTAACCATATATAATTCATCCTCCAGCATGTTCACCTTGACTATCATGACCTATGTTGCACTGGGAATACCCATTGTCCTTGCCTATGTCGTCTATGTCTGGAAACTGATGGATTCAAAAAAACTGACGGTGGAAGAAGTAACCAATGAGGAATCATACTAATTGTTTTGTCCCTCTGAATACAAGAAGATGGATAAACTATTATAAATAAAGGAAAGATATTAATGAGCGCAATACTTTTGATACTCTATGTCGTTTTGATAATTGCATCTTATAAAGGTGCCATACTTGCTCTTAAAAAAACAGATCTATTGTAAGGGATCATTATTTTACTTTGCATTGATTTGTTGCAATCTATTTTATAGGCTATATTTTAATCAATAATTAAGGAAAGTTATTATGGACAGATATGTATGTGGACCCTGCGGTTATGTGTATGATCCTGCAGACGGTGATCCTGACAATGACATCGATCCGGGAACCAAATTTGAAGATCTTCCCGATGACTGGTGCTGCCCCATCTGCGGCGCATCAAAAGATGAGTTTGATAAAGAATAATTAATTTTGCAACTCCCACCATGAAGACCATGAAGAAATTATCTTTTTTTCGCCATGGACTTCAGGGTGGGAGCAAGGCCGGAAAACTCACGATCCGCAGCAAAATTGTTTTCACCGATACCCTTGTTGACCTTCCGTAAACCGACATGACAATGGTGACGAAGGTGGCCAGGGAACCAAAGACAATACCAGCAGGTATCAAAGACAAACCCGTTGAGTTTAAGCAGCACGGTTGCCGGAAATGAAATCCAGATCACATATTGATTCAGCACCTGGGGGGTATTTCCCGGGAATACCGGTAGTTTGCGGAAGAGCTTCCCTGCTCTATGCCTGATTTCCCGAATCCTTGTTTATGATTTCCCGAATCCCGGAACGTGGATGGCCTTTTCGATCTTCTTTAAGGCCAGGATGGCCAGGGAAACCAGAAGAAGATAATAAAGCCCGATGATGGCAAACACCTCGGTAAAGCGAAAGTATTCCGTGGCAAGGGTCTTCCCCTCTCCGGTCAACTCCATGAAGGTCACCACATATGCCAAAGAAGAGTACTTGATCAGGTAAACAATCTCATTCCCGCACCCGGGCAGCGCCTTTCGCACGGCCTGGGGAATGATGATCCAGAAAATGGACTGAAACTTGGAGAATCCCAAGGCCTGGGCCCCAAGATACTGGTTTTGCTTGATGGAAAGAAGAGCCCCCCGGATATATTCCGATTGATAGGCACCGCTGCACAACATGAATCCGATCACCGCCGCCGTATAAGGGCTCAGGTAAATCCCGATGTTGGGAAGACCAAAGTAAAGGATAAAAAGCTGAACCACCAGGGGGGTACCCCGGAAAATGGCAGCATAGATGTTGCAGATTTTCCGGACAAAGGAATCTCCAAATGCCCTGAGGACTCCTACAATGATACCGATTAAAACACCGCCCAGGGCGGAAGGGACGATGAGCCCGATGCTCATGATAAGCCCACGGTTCAAGGATTCAAAAAGTTCCTGATAAAAAGGGGAGAGCATTACTTGCCTTCTCCGGTGAGACTGTTGAGTTTATTGCAGAAGTCCTGGCTTCGGGTCCCCTGGACCAGCAAATCTTTGGGCTGTCCCTGTTCCACCACAGATCCCGCTTCCATGAAGAGAATTTCATCGGCCAGGGTGCTGATAAGGTTAATCTGGTGGGTGGCCATAATCATGGTCATCCCCTTTTTTGCCAGGTTTCGGATTACATCGATTACCTCCCCCATCACCTCCGGGTCCAAAGCCGAGGTTGGTTCATCCAGAAGAAGCACCTTAGGATCCATGGCCAATGCCCTCGCAATGGCAACCCGCTGCTTTTGCCCCCCGGAAAGTTCTGCCGGATACAAATGTGTTTTGTCAGCCAGGCCCACCTGGGTAAGTTCTGTCATGGCACGGGCTGTTGCCGCTTTTATGCCCATCTTTTTAACCCTGCGAAGGGCAATGGTCAGATTATCCAGGGCTGTCAAATGGTCAAACAGATTGAAATCTTGAAAAATCATCCCCACCTGCTGCCGAAAAGCATAGAGTTCCTTTTTAGTGGCGATATCCACGGGTTTTTCTTCCAGCCAGATTTTGCCTGAATCCGGGTGCACCAGGCAGTTCATACACTGGAGCAGAGTGCTTTTTCCTCCCCCTGAAGGCCCGATGAGAATTTTGATCTCCCCCTTGTTCAGGCATAAATCCACGCCCTTGAGAATAACCTCGCCATTAAACGATTTACCTATATTTTCCACTCTTAGAATGGGATCACCCATGGGTTTTACATTCCTTTATTCGAATAGCCGGGTATTCTGATAGTTTTTTCCAGTTTTGACAGGGCCCTGACACCGGCCCATGTCAGGGCAAAATAGATGAGTCCAGCAATAATGTACATGGGAAGGTGCTGGTAGGTCCGGGAGGCAATAAACTTGGCCCGGGCCATGATTTCCGGTGCGCCCAGGACAAATGCCAGGGCCGAGTCCTTCAGGACAATGGAAAATTCATTGGACCAGGCTGGTATGGACAGACGCAATACCTGGGGAAGTATGATGGTGGTAATCGCCTGAAAATCACTCATACCGATGGCGCTGGCTGCTTTAAACTGGCCTTGGGGGAGTAAAAGAATGCCCCCCCTGAATATGTTTGCCTGGTAAGCCGCCGTGGTCATTCCAAGAACCACCATGACCGCGGCAACAGCGCTTAAGTTTAGTCCAATGTAATTGAACAGCCCGAAATAAAACAGGAAAAGGAGAACCAGAATCGGGACCCCCTGGAAAAACCAGATGTAAACACCTATAAGCCGTTTAAGGATCGGGTGGCCGTAAACCTGCCCCACGGCCATGGAAAGCCCCAGAATCAGTCCCAGCCCCATGGCACCCATCACAATCACCATGGTGATCACACCCCCCTGGAGAAGATAGGGCAAAGATTCTTTTATCGCGTTTAAGCTTTCTATCATTCTATATCTCTGCAACCCGGGCCATAGCCCTGGGCCTTTGATAATTATTTTATATCGTATTTTTTAACAAGCTCTTTCCAATGGGGAGAGGCGATCAGTCTTTTCAGCCCTTCGTTCATATCAATCATGAGCCCCGTATCATCTTTGCGGATGGCATATCCAAAATCTTCTGAATGCATGCCGAATGTGCCAAGGGTCTTAACCGCTTTTTTACCGGCAGCATCCTTTGCCGGGGCATCGTCCATGGCAGCAGCGGCAATTCTTCCGTTAAGAATATCTTCAACCGCCAAAGGAGAGGAGTTATAGTATCGAAGTTCCAGATTCCATCCGTTTTTCTTGGCTTCTTCCTTCAGCCATTTGGCCTCTGAAGTTCCCTGCTGGACACCAACGAGTTTATTACCTTTCAGCAGGTCGTCCAGGGTCAGATTCGACTCTTTTTTAACCACCATCACCTGTTCAATTTTCCAATAGGGGTTGGTAAAGGCAACCATTTTAAGACGGGCCGATGTAATACTCATACCCGATGCAATCATGTCAATTTTTTTGGTGAGCAGGCTGGTCACTATCCCGTCCCAGTCAAAGGCCTTGTGTTCTACTTCATAGCCCATTTCCTTTGCGATCCAGTTCACGGCTTCAACGTCAAAGCCGCTGGGGGTGCCTGTTTTATCAACAAAAGCAAAGGGAGGAAAGTTTGCATCGAATCCGTTTACAATTTTCTTTCCCGCCAGGGCCTGACTGCTTCCTGCAAGGAGGAGTGCCATGATACCAACCAGAATCACCAAATTTCTTTTAAACATTTTATAATTCCTTTTTCTTTTAGTTTAGTATGAATGGAATGGGATACACTCCGATTCTATAAAATCAGCCGGGAGCCATACAAGAGCCCGGCTTAACGTCATCAGCCTTTGGTTAACACAAAACCGGTTTCATCTTCCTTGCTTTTTTCAAGGCAGTCCAGGGAAAACCCGGCTCCCATGAACAACTTGATCAAAGGGGCCAGTCGTCTGTTAAGTTTTATGGAAACCCTGGTAATTTTTTCTTCCTTCATTGTTTCCAATAATAGTGACAAAAGCAGTTGTGCAAGATCCAGGTGACGCCGGGAATCATCGACACCAAAAAGCAGTATCTCAGCCCTGTCCCCGGCAATTTTTGACAGATAAAAGGTTCCGATCACATCATTTTCTATTTTTGCAAGCCTTACAATACCCTGGCCGGTTTCCACCATCTGGCCGGTTTTATTTATAAAATCAGTATCATTGGTTTTGGCAAAGCTGTTCTCAACAAGCCAGGAAAGGGCCAGGGCCTTATACCCTTCTTCCAGGCTGGGATCGTAGGGAAAAAAAACCACATTTTTTAAAAGCTGCCTTTTATTTAAATCTTTGAAAATCCTTGAATAAAGATTTTCTTGAGAGATGCTTTCTTCAATTTCACCCATGGCCTGGAAAAGGTAGCGGCTGTTATCCCCCTCCTCCAAAATTTGTCTGAAACACTTCCCAATGGACTCCCAAACAGGTTCCACCTGATCCAGCAATTGAGCTCCCATGGGGGTGAAGGAAGCTATCCTGATCCGTTTATCATCCCTGTCTTTGTCATAGCGGACCAGTTCCTTTTTCACAAGGGCATTAATCATCTGACTGGCACCGGACTGGGTGATTTCCAGTTCCCGGGCCACATGGGAAACCGTCAGGGTTCCATGGAGATTCAAAAGATAAAAAACAGGAAAATAGGCTGTCTCAAAGGGTATGCCCTGGGATTTATACACCTTTGACACATCGGAAAGAAACTTTTCGCTCAACCGTTTCAGCCTGGAACCGATAATCAACTCCCCGGCCATTTCATATACCTTCATCAAACTCTCCAATTCAAGCACTTACATTAGTGCTTAATAAAGAGGGAAAAATAGAGTCATTCACATAAATTGTCAAGTTTTTTTAGGGCATTCCCCTATGTTTTCTGAAATGAAGGCAAATGAGACAAGATCTCTCAGATTGAGTTCCATCATTTTAATGGTTACCTGGGCTCTTTTGGCATTTTTACGGATCCCGGCAAACTGCCCGGCATCATTCCAATGGCTTTCCGAACAATTCATTTATACCATTTAAATACTCTTTATTCTGACAGGGCTTTGACAAATGGTCAATATTGGCATCTTTTTGTTTCAACCCTTTTATGGATTCTAAAAATTCGATATTGCCGGAAACAAATCAATTGCAACCTGCCCATTGTTGGCCATATCGACTTTGTGGTTACAGGGATCTTGTGTCAGCAACCTGTATTGTACATCTGTGATAGCTGTTTCATCTTCAACAAGAAGAATATACTTTCCAAAATGTGTTATTTCTTCCCGGATTTTGATTTTTTCTTCAATTGTTAATTCTTTTTTGATAACAGGCAGGCTGATGATAAATTTTGTACCTGATCCAAATTCAGACTCAACTGACATCTTGCCCTTATGCTGTTCAATATATTTTTTTACATTGGCCATTCCATAACCGGTTCCCTTAATACCGATTTCATATGAATCTGTCACATCCCGGGTTCCCTTCAGGGTGAAGAAGGGTTCAAAAATATTTTCAAGATATTCTTTGGGGATTCCGCATCCGTTGTCTGCAACCTCAAAACAGATATTATCGCCTTGGCAATAGGTCAGAATAAATATCTGGGGATATGCACTCATACTTGTGGCATGGATTGAATTTTGTATTAGATTTACAAGTGCATGTTCTATCATTCCAGGATCCGCAAGCAACTCGGGCACCCCAGGACTGTCTTCCTTTATAATTTCAATTCCCTCCAGATCCTTTCTCATCAGATTTACAACAAGATCAATTTTTTCACTGATTCTGAAAAAGTCCTGCCTTGGTTCCTGGTCTTTGGCAAATGCAATAAGATTCTTTGTTAGATTTTTTCCCCGTACAGTCTGCTCAAATACTATCTCCAGTGTTTTTCTTGTTTCAGCCTCCCTGCAATCAAGAAGTGAGAGTTCTGTATTCCCCATTATAATGCCCAAAATATTATTAAAATCATGGGCCATTTTTCATTGGTAATAGGTTTTTTAATTGCAAACATATGGTCATCTTCTTTTTCAAGAAATTCGGCGGTTCTCCCATCGAACACATCAAAATCTGTTTTCCCCACCAGGCTTTGTTCCTTAGTTTCGACAAATGACTCAAAGGGTTTATTGCACCCAAGGTATGCTCCTTGGGTATTTTTAAAAAAAATTAAATCAGGTATCGAATTGATAACCCCGCGAAGCAGTCCGCGTTCATTGCTTAAAGTTCTGCGATTTCCCATAAGTTCTTCTTCAGCATTCCTGCGATCTTCCTGCCTCTTCAATACCAGGCCGATAAGCATCGTAAGTACAGGATAAATGATGAGGATGGGAAGCGCAATGGCCTTGATTATGGGGATGCGCATATTGGCGGGCATAAGAAACATGCAGGAGAGCATTGCTAATTGGACCAGCACACCGAAAGCATAGAGTTGCTTCCACCCCAGGAGTTTGTCATCTTTTGTATTCCAATACCTCCAGGCAAGGCCTACACATGCGGTCACCACTATAACAACAGTTCCCACAATTCCGCCTGGTCCACCCTGGTAGAGCCGAAATGATCCTGTGATGATTACTGCAATTGCTGTGGGAGTTAACCCGAAAAACAACCCGCACAGACTGAGAAGAACCCACCTGGTATCGAAAAACACTCCGGGTTGTAAGCTCCACGGATTTAACATGACAACAATACCTATGAAGCCTACCAGGGCTCCTGTAACACAATATTGCAGATTTCTTTTTGAAATTGCATAGATGCCGAATGTGTCATAGATAACACAAAGGACCAACATCAATACAGCATTGTTCAGAAGCTCAAAAAAACTATCCATATTTTTTCTCTTTCATTGCTACCGGCTAATTAGTATAGAAATCAATCTGGTTTTCTCTTGACCCGATCATGTTGATTGATTTCATCGAGCAGCAAAAAAAGGCCGAGGGTCACATCTCTATTCTAGACGATCAGTTAAAAACCATCGCAGAACGTTTTGCCCAAATTGTCGATGACAAAAGCATCCGGATTACCATAGCCAAAGAAGAGGCCATGCAGGCCTGCGTGGAAGCGCTGGCCGAAACGCTTAAGCAAATAGAGGGTTCCGATAAAAGATAAAAAAGGATATGCAGAGCTGAAAACCAGGAAAGAATCTTCAAGGCCTCTATATTAGATTGATTCCTGAACAATTGACATATCTTACACTTTGGATGAAACAAAGGTAATCGTTGCAATACTTGGAATGAATGATTTTTCCGGTGAAATCGGAGTTTTTCCCCAGGTGTTCTAAGCACACGCTCCAGAACATCTAAGGACATCTGCTCTTCCAAAACATGCTTCTCCTGCTCCCGAGATTATTCTATTTTCTTTCCGGCAGTTTTTTCAATACGACCGACAATCCAGTCTCCAAGGGATTTTTTATTCACCCGTTTAATACTTTTTCGGATAAGTTTCAGATCCAGTTCGGCCCGGGCCATTGTCTTGTGCCCCCCGGCTGATCCAAATTTCCCGAAGGCCTCCTTGGCTGTATTTCCCGCGCCTTTTCTCAACCCGTCATTGCGCAGAATAATGATCAATTTTTTTTCCACCACTCCTGAAATAATGCTCCAGTTTACCCGGGCAATGTTTAAAAAGAAATCAGCTACAACCACCAGTTCATCGGGTTTTAAAATAGTGCCGGCATGGAAAAAGGCACGGTTGTTGATGACCTTTCTTTTTTTTATGGCAATTCCTAAAAAATCCATGTCTTCCTCTGTTATCAATGCCCGTTCAACCTTTGTGACAATATTCATGTCTGCAAACCGATACAGATACTGGAATGCCCGAATATCCTTGAGACAGGTATTACGGGTAAAATCGGCTGTATCCGTCTTAATGCCCAGCATCAGAGCGGCGGAAAGTTTTGCCGACGGTTTGATTTTCAAACCCATTAAATATTCAGTCATGATGACGGAACAGGCCCCGTAGCCTGGCCGAATATCTGCATAAACAGCCTTGTCACAGGAGAGAGGATGATGATCAATAATAGCATCATAAGCAAAGGCCGAGAAAGCCTCATTATGATCCGGTTGGGAATCAACCACCACAAACCTGTCAAAGGATTTTTCGTCAATGGATTCCAGGGATATAAGACTGGACTCGGTCAACTCAATGAGGGCCAGGTTATCCGGACGACTGATCCGGTTGAAATGGGCAATGGAAACCTCTGATACCTTTCGCCAGAGTATACGTTTGATTGCCATGGCACTGGCAATGGCATCAGGATCTGCATTGATAACCACCAACACCCGGTCTCCCTTGGTAAACAGGGATAAAAACAGCTTTATTTTATCAAAATTCTGCATCTATTGATCCTTTCCATTGGCGTCTCTCCCCACCTCCCTCCGAAGGGGTGTTTCCCTGCGGTTGCTGCTGAAAAACAAGGTAATCGTTATAAAGGCGTAACCTGCAATGGCCAGCAGGGCAAACCAGCCGTAAAAAACTCCCATGGGAGCCAAAACAATGACCGTGAGCCAATGGATACAAATAACCGTGGGTGAATGCAGTTTAATGGGAAAATCATCAAACCGGCAAATCACTGACAGACCGCAAAGATTCCAGCCGTAAAGGGAGGCAAAAACATGCATGTGGAGCAACCATTTTGTTTTTTCCGGATTATAGTCATCTCCCATCTGTAGAAAAATATAGAGGATACCAGAAATGGCCGTGAAAATCAGAAAACCGATACCAGAGGTTAAAAACATCTTTTGCTGCATCTTGTCTGCAAATGTTGAGTACAGGTAGAATACCGTTACAACGGCTATGAATAAGGCCGTTGTGACAAATATCTGGGGGATGAATTTTTCAAACAGGATAAAAATGAAAAATATGATCACCCCCAGGGTGATGGTCCAGAAACAAAATTCCATAATGACTTTCCGGCCGGACCCTTCAATTTTTTTCAGCATTGAAAAAACAAGGGAAAGAGTGATCAGGGACAAAGGAAAAGAAAAACCCAGAAAAAAGGTATTTAAGGTCAACTTTTCCATGGTCACCCATTTAAAGTATTCATTATTTAAAATAACCAGGGAGGCCATTACAATGCCCGAGGAAAGGCATAACAAGGAGGCCTGGTGGAATTTATCGGCCACACTGACTTTTCTTTGAAAAAACTGAATAGGAAAAAGAGAAAAATTTTCGATTCTCACCTTTTCCACCAATACATAAAGAAGAACAGAAACAAGTATGGTTAATGGATAGAACAAAAAAAAGGCGGAAAAGGCATAGATAAGCGATCCCAGAAAAAAAAGACGCACGGTTTTGGACACCCTTACCCGTCCCTGGGTATAGTACAATAAAATAGAGCCGCCTGTGCATAAATTGAACAAAAAGATATGAAGCCGTTCAAAGCTGTAATTTTGGACCGGAAAATATATATTGATAAACCCGAATGCCAGGGCAGTGATCATCAGAAAAGAAAACAAGGTTTTTAATTTATTATTCATTAAGTTAGTTTTACCCTATCCGATTTAGGTTGTCTGCTGTCTTGGATTATTCTCATATCACATTCCCAGCATATCTTTCAATGCCGGGGCCAGGTCATTGTGCTCAAAAACAAAACCGCTTTTGACCAATTTTTCAGGGACCACCCTGGCAGAGGTCAAAAGAGTCTCTTTTCCCATAGTCCCCCACAACCCCATGGCCAGCCACCGGGGAATGACAAAAAATGCCGGCCGTGAGAATACTCTGCCAAGGGAACGGGCAAATTCTTTATTGGTAACCGGATGGGGGGCAGTCAGGTTGACCGGCCCTTTAATGGCTCGGTTTTCCAGGACATGGAGGATTCCGCCCAGGGCATCATCCATGCTGATCCAGCTCATGTACTGGTTGCCATGGGACAGCCGGGTGCCAAGCCCCAGGGAAAAGGGCAGCATCATCCTGGCAAGGGCACCGCCGGCCGGGGTCAGGACCACCCCGATACGCAGCTGGACTGTTCGAATACCTGCAGCTTCCGCCTTTAAAGAGGCTGCCTCCCATTGGTCACAAACAGAGGAAATAAAGGAGTCACCCTTTTCCTCATTTTCCGTGAGCACCCGATCCTTACCGTCTCCGTACAATCCAATGGCAGAGGAGGAGATAAACACCGATGGGGGTTTTTCCATCTCACTGATTTTTTCAGTCAAAAAGGTTGTGGGAATTACCCGGGAATCAATGATCAACCGCTTTTGCTTGTCCGTCCATCTGCCCCTGGATATATCCACTCCGTTCAAATTGATCACTCCGTCAATGGGCCCGGCTTTTTCCATATCCAGGATATTTTTGTAGGGGTCCCAGTAAAGTTCATCATCGGCCAGGTTTGACTGGTTTCGGACCAGGCGGATCACCTCGTGTCCGCAGGTACGCAAAAAAGGCACCAGAATCGACCCTATGGTGCCGCTGGCACCGGAAATCATGATTCGCTGTTTTTTAACTTTGTCTGCCCGATGTTCCAGGTCATGCTTCAATACCCGATGACGGTAATCAAAGACCCTTGCCAATTGCTTTTTGGCATGGCCGTAAAAGGGAAGACTCAAAAAAGACAGGGGCAGTTTAAAGGCCACCCGATCCTCCATAATGGAATAATTTTTACCCTGGGCATGGAACAGGTGGGTATGAACCCATTTACCAAAGGGCCCCTTTGTCTGGTGATCCTTGAAAAGGACATTTTCCTGGTAATCTATATGCTCGGCTTCCCAGATCATTGGGATTTTAAACAGGCTCATCTGGAACCGGACCTGGACGCCTTTATCGATTCCGTGGCCTTTCCGGGAAATCAGTTTAAGGGGTGTCCAGGGCGGAGTCAGCCTAAGAATGGCCTCGTTTCTGGCATGCCAGGCAAACAATTGTTCAACCGGTACATTGATTGTGGTTTTTTTTGTATATATCCGATCTGCCATGATATCTCTTTTATATTCATTGATTTTGAAGCTCTTATACTATAATAATACCAGGCAAGTTGAAACCCTTTTTATCATCCATCTTAGGCTCTCATTTTTCGGCACGGCCTTTGCATTATTTCGAATTGAATCAGATTTGAATTAGGTTTAAATCTGATTTTAATTAAAACAGCAATACAATGGATTGATGGAGATGGTTTATTAATTTTTTAACTTTTTGGAGGATATGACTATGGCTAAATATGAATGCCCCTGCGGATATGTGTATGACCCAGCGGAAGGAGACCCCGATAATGGTGTAGATCCGGGAACTTCATGGGACGACCTTCCCGAAGATTGGGTCTGCCCCCTTTGCGGCGCTGCCCAGGAAGATTTTGAAAAACTGGATGACTAGATTTTGATGACTATATTTTAAAGAGGTAACACATGTACAAACCCATTGAAATAGCAGATGGGATATATTCTGTTGGGTGCCGGGACTGGGATATCCGTGATTTCCATGGATATTCGACCTATGAGGGCACCACCTACAATGCCTTTCTGGTGCTGGGTGAAAAAAATATTCTCATTGATACTGTCAAAGAGAGCTTTGGAGATGAATTGCTGGCCAATATCAGCAGAATCATCGATCCGAAACTCATTGATGTTGTCATCAGCAACCATGCGGAAATGGACCATTCCGGTGCCATTCCAAAGATCATGCATAAAATTGGAAAAGACAAACCCATCTATTGTTCCAAAATGGGAGCCAAGAACCTGAAAAGCCACTTTAACCGGGAATTCAATTTCCAGGTGGTGGGAAGCGGGGATACGCTGACCATAGGCAACAGGACCTTTTCCTTTCTTGATACTAAAATGCTCCACTGGCCGGACAGTATGTTTACCTATCTGCCCGAAGAAGCCATCCTCTTTTCAAGTGATGCCTTTGGTCAGCACTACGCCGGAGACATGTTCTTTGATGATGAAATCGGGGATGAAATCATGCCCCACGCCCGGAAGTACTATGCCAATATCCTGCTCCATTTTTCACCCAGGGTCCAGGCATTGCTCAAAGACATGACCAAGATGAACTTGAAAATCGACATGATCTGTCCGGACCACGGTATTTTGTGGCGGGAAAACCCGTCCAAGATCATTGAGGCCTATGACACATGGTCCAGACAGGCCCCATGCAAAAAAGTTGTGGTCATCTTTGATTCCATGTGGGAAAGCACCACTAAAATGGCCCGGGCCATTACCAGCGGAATTGAATCCGAAGAGGTAAATGTAAGATTGATGAACACCCGGAAGTGGCATCGAAGCGATATAATGACAGAAATAGTGGAAGCAGGTGCCATTGCCGTGGGTTCTCCCACCCTGAACAATAGTATTTTCCCTGTCATTGCCGATGTCATGACCTATATCAAGGGACTTCGTCCCCAGAACAAAATTGCGGCGGCCTTTGGTTCCTACGGCTGGAGCGGCGAAGCCGTTAAAATATTAAACAAAGACTTCGAGGAAATGAAGATGAACATCATTGATCCCGGTGTTAAGGTTCAATATGTCCCGGATGAAGCAGATTTAGAAAAATGCTTTGAGTTAGGCGTAAAACTGGCAAAAGCACTTAAAGAAAAATTATCGTAAAGATCTAATAAATTCGGAGGAAAGAATGGCTAACGAGTTCAATGCAAATGATATTTTCGAAATAGCAAAACAGATTGAAATAAACGGTGCAAAATTCTACCGTGAGGCAGCCAACCGGGTGGATGAAGAAAAACACAAACAATTTCTCCTGGGGCTTGCAAACATGGAAGATACCCATGAACAAACCTTTGCCGCCATGCAAAAAAATCTTGGAAATTCAGAAATCTGTGATACGGCATTTGATCCGGAAGATGAGAGTGCGCTTTACTTAAAAGCCCTTGCAGACACCCGGGTGTTTTTTGAAAAAGATCAGCCGGAAACCACCATGAAGGGCATTCTTGCCTCTGCAATCACCGCAGAAAAAGACTCCATTGCCTTTTATCTTGGAATGAAAGAGCTGGTTTCTGAAAAAATGGGCAAATCTAAAATTAATGATATTATCAAAGAAGAGATGAGCCACATCCAAATGCTTGCAGGAAAACTTGTTGAATTCAAATAAGCTGAATTCAACCAAAGCAGCTTCAGGATTATAAAATAAAAACCGCCTGGTACAATGGAAACCAGGCGGTTTTCATTCAGCTGAATTAATTGAAAAAAGAATCAGGCTTTCCAAAGGCCGTGAAGATTACAATAGGCCAATGCAACAACCTTATCAGAATCGGTTTTAAATGTGGCTTCAGGGGTGCTTGTGGGCGTCAGCATCATCCGCTGTACATAGTTGCCATCACAACTGACAAGCTCAATCCATTGGATCCAATGGTCTGGAGTCATGGGGTGGGCCACACTGCCGACCTTTACCATGTATCCGCCATCCACTTTTTCAATAACCGGTATATGCTTTTCCACTGCCGCATCAACGGTATTTTCCACCAATCTGTCCATTACCTGACCGCAACACATGACCGGTGGTTTTTCTCCATGGAGTACCTGTAGGATATTGCCGCATTTTTCACATTTATAAATACCAAGTTTTTCTGCCATTTAATTCACTCCTTTTTTCCTGGGGTTATATTTAAGAACATTCATTATTCCCGACTGGGGAAAGCCATAGATCAAAAATAGAATTATTAATTCTATATGTTACTAATAAAAATTTTACCAGAAGTATCTGAAGGATTTACCGTTAAAATTCGTTCAATCCACATGTTTTCCAAGTCTCCCCCATCCTGGATTACCTCTTTAAAAAGAGAAGCCATTTGAAAATATATCTCATTTTTGGATTTTAACGCTCCATAAAAATTTACAGACTGCACATGGGCATCTTTTTCTTTTCCTGTGGTGTGTGTGTTTTTTGATTTCCTATTTTTTGATTCAGACATGTGTATCTCTCCTGGATTATCTGTCTTAATGTCTTAACACCATGTGTTTTACTATATAGGCAAGAGCAAACATCATACCAAATAAATTTTTGTTCTCTTTTTTTTAAAATAATAAAAGTGATGCTAATTCACAGGCCTTTTTGGAAAAGCATTGCCAATGAAGAGGGCATATTGAGATACAGACCTGTCTCGGAAAATCGTATCAATGACTCATTCAACCCAATACAAAACTGTAACAGACACAAAGTTTATTAAACAGGAAAATAGAATAGGGGAAGAATGACTGATTCGCATGCTACCAGAACCCCGGCAAAAAAATCAAGGGGAATTTTTTGTTTATCTCAAAAAATTCATCAAAGGGTAAGCCACGGGGTTCCTGGGCATCCAGCATCTGGAATATGATCTTTGCATGGGCCGCCTCTGCCCGGGATATGGTCCAACCGGTATTCCTCAGCCCGACGTACATCCACAATTAAAAACGCTTTTTCCCTGGTGCCAGCCATCAACTGCTCCAATTATTCTGCTGTTAATTCCCGAATTCTTTTGCCCCCCCCCTTGGAATGGATCAGTTATAGTCTATCTCCCAGATACTGCGCAGCTCTTCCATATGCTGGATAAGGAGACCCATATAGGCAGCCTCTAATTTCAGCATTTCCCGGTCTTTTTTTCGAAGCCACTCGGATAGCCAGGCAAAACGGAGGGCCAGAATATACTCGGGAAAATACTGCCATCCAATCGGGCTGATGATCCCGGCTTTTCGGACCCGGCGTAAAAAGCTCGTTACCATGGGCATGCCAAGTCCTTCTGGATTTTCAATCCCGGCACATCCCACCAGATTGGCAGCATCATAACAATCCGGCTTCAAACCGGTGAATTCCCAGTCAATGACTGCCCTGATACGGTTCTGGTCCCAAAGCACATTCAGAGGATGAAAATCCCCATGGCAAAGTGTTTGGGGCAAACCATGGTGGGCATCCATGAACTCTTGTTCAAGAAATTCCAAAAACGGAGAATACCGATCATACATCTTCGGTTCATGAGCTTTCATATCTATGAACAATTTCAAAATATAGTTTTTTATGGAAAACGGAGAAAAGAAAATTTGCCCCAAAAGAGACTGGGATGCATCGGCCATTTGGATCAAAAACAGGGCCATGTTCTTCCCGATCTCGGCGGATTCCAGCCAGCCGGGCCGCGAAAGCCCGGTACTGTCCAGAAATGTGGAGATTTGAAAAGCCTCCCCTTTAAAGAAGGGAAGAAACTCGCCTTTTTTTGTTTTTTGGCTACCCAATGCCTTCGTAAGCCCATGGCGGTTTAAATGTTCAATGGTGAGGGAGACTCTTTCTCTGACAGCAAACTTTTCCCTGGGAAATTTTTCCAGGAGAAAAAGCCTTCCTGGAACATCTTCAATGACTGCCCGGGAAAGGGAGCGCTCGGGACTTCCCTGAATATCAAAGGATTGGCGCACCCTCTCAAATTCAATTCCCCATTGCTCCTTCATCCATTGAAGAAAAGCAGGATCCCTTGTTTCAAATAATTTGTTCACTGACTGTCTCCAATTATATCTCCCCCTTATATCAAGACCGCAATACTCTTCCCATAATCCTGGGCAGCCTTCATTCCGCCTTCCACCCAGCTTGCCTTGAGCATCAGTGGGCCTGCCGGGACCATGTTCATTCCATAGATATTGGCCATGGTATCAAAAATTCTTCCCGGTGCTTCCCCGCTCCAGCCGAAAGCACCAAAGGCCCCGCCGGGTTTTCCCTTTAGCTCTGCTCTTTCCGCAATAAACAACAGCTGTTTCATGGAGGTAATCATCTCTCCATGATAGGTGGCCGATCCAAAAACATACCCCTCATATCCCTTTAAGTCTTCCTCATTTTTCACCTTGTTAATTTTTTTGACATCTGCTTCATGTCCGGCCATGCGAACTCCTTCACCAATAAGATCTGCAATGCCCTTTGTTTCATCGGATCTTGTTGCAAAAACGATCAAAATTTTCCCCATGTTTCCTCCTTAAAATAGTTTAGAATAGTATGTTTGAATCGGCCATTTTAATAGTTTTTGTACCGGTCATGAACATGGCTTTTTTCAATGTGTTGTAAATATGTTCCAGATGGAGCTTGACCCCAATAGTCGCCCCCCCCCACAGCCGCCCGGATAATATCCCTGCCCAGGAGCACGGCATCGGCACCCAGAGCAACACCAAAGGCTCATTGATTTTCTCCTTTAAATTTCGAAGCGGTCGAACAAATAATTCAGGCCTGGCTCAAGATATCACCAATTTGACCCTTGGCAAAGGGATATTCAACCAGGGGCATGTGTTTTAATACCGCCAGTTTTTCATGGAAGCAACTCTTTTTCTTTTTATAAATAATTCCCGTTGGAATCTTTTCTTCATCCATCAGGGAAAGGGCAAGTGCCCTTTGAAAGTTTGTGACATCATGTCCCTGTTGAACCAAATCAAAGACCCTCTCCTTATACCACAAATGGGTATTGATTTTATTAAAGGAGACACAGGGCTGAAGTATGTCAATCATGGCAAAACCCTTGTATGACATGGCAGCAACAATCAGGCCGGACAATTGGTCCAGATTACCGGAAAAACCTTTCGCCACAAACCCTGCCCCTGCCGTGAGGGCCATGGCAATGGGATTAAAGGGGGGAGAAGTGGTTCCATGGGCCTGAAGTTTGGTTTTCATACCCAGGGGGGATGTGGGGGATGCCTGCCCCTTGGTCAATCCGTATACCTGGTTGTTGTGAACCAGAAGGGTAAGATCCACATTGCGGCGAATAGCTGCCAAAAAATGATTTCCCCCTTCTCCGTAGCAATCCCCGTCACCTGAATTCACCACAATATTTAAGTTGTGATTGGCAATTTTGGCACCCGTGGCCATGGCAAGGGCCCGGCCATGGAGACCGTGGAGCAGGTTCCCTTGGATATAATGGGGGGTTTTGCCTGCCTGACCGATACCGGCCACCAGGAGCAGGTCTTTTGGGGCAAGCCCCTGACTTGTAAAGGCTTTTTTCATGGCCTTGAGAATGGCAAAATTACCACAACCCGGGCACCAGGTGATCTCTTTGTCTGTATCAAATGTTTCCATTTTATGACCCCACAATCTGTTTGACTTTTTTAATAATAAATTCAGGAAAAATGGGCCTGCCGTCATACTTGAGAACAGAAGATATATAATCGATGCCGGTAAGGGATCGGATCAGACTTCCCAGTTGGCAGGTTACGTTTCCCTCCACCATGATCAATTTCTTATGGTTCAGCAACCCCGTGAGCTTATGAGCATCCATGGGCCAGAGATCTTCAAATATGATCCAGCCGGCATCAATCCCCTCTTCCCTTAGCTGGAGGCAGGCCTCCATGATACTGCCCTTGGAAGATCCCCAACCGGTGAGAAAAATCTTACTATCGGCACAAAAGACAGAAGGGAGGGCCATCTCCTTTTTCATGGCAGCCAGCTTTTTAAACCGTTTTTCCACCATGGCGTTCCGGTTGTCAGGGTCTTCACTGGGAAGACCGTCGGGGGTGTGTTCATTGCCGGCCACCCGGACCAGACCATGGGAGGTGCATGGAACACACCGGGGAGAGACTCCGGTATCGGTTAACTTGTATCGCTGATACGTCTCATGCTGATACAACTTTGTATCTTGCACCAGCAATGAGTCATGTTCATGACCTATATCAAAGACTTCTGTTTCTGTTTTAGCAGAATCTGCCAAAAACTGATCCATGAGGATGATGGCCGGCACCTGATATTTTTCCGATAACATAAATGCTTTTTTAACAATTTTAAATGTTTCAAGCACACTTCCCGGTGCAAAGACAAATCGGGGAAATTCATCCTGGGAGGCATGGATGACAAAGGACAGGTCTGCCTGGGCCGTGCGGGTGGCAAGTCCTGTGGCGGGACCGGGACGCTGGGCATTAATAATCACAATGGGGGTTTCCGTGATGGCCGAAAGGCCCAGACCTTCCACCATCAGACTGAACCCGCCCCCGGAGGTGGCTACCAGGGATCTCACACCGGCATAGGAAGCCCCAATGGCCATGTTCACAGCCCCTATTTCATCCTCGGCCTGCTCTATAACAATGGGTAATTGGTCGGCAAAGGCTGAAACGCTGGTAATAATACCGGTACCCGGACTCATGGGATAGTAGGGGAAAAACCGGCAGTCTGCTGCCAAAGCTCCCAGGGCCGCTGCTTTGGCGCCGCTCATCAGCACATGGTCATGGGCTGTTGCTTCAAAACACAATCCCCCATCAAATTGGATTTCCCGGGCGGCAAGAAATCCCTTTTCCCAGGCAGCCAGGTTCAATGCCAGAACCTTGTCCCCTTTGTCAACAAACCGCCGGGTAATCAATTCTCTTATGGCTTCCCTGCCCGCCCCCATAATGGCTGCCACCACTCCCACGGCCACGGTGCTGGAGGCAATGATCCCCCCGGATTCCCTGGCCAGTTTTTCCAAAGGGATATAAAACAGGCCGGATTCAGGCAGATGGGGAACCTCTTTATTCAAGAGGGTAATTCCATTAGGAGACAATTTATCCCTGTGAATCCTATGGGTATCTTCATCCAGGGCCACCAGGATATCCGGCCGATGGGACGGAGCACTCAGCGGTTGGGTACTGATGCGCAGCAAATGAAAGCTGTGCCCTCCCCGGATACGAGATTCAAAATCATCAACACTGAAAACAAATAATCCGGCATTGTGACAAATCTCCGCCAGGATGGAGCCAATTGTCTGAATCCCCTGCCCCGCCCTGCCCCCGATCAAAATTGTGATATCTTTTCCCATGGCCTCACCTATTTTCTGTGGTTTTTCTTGTTTTACATCTTGTGTCTTTAGTATGCCTTTTATGTTTTTAATCTAATTTTTAGTCTATTTTTAGTCTATTTTTAGTCTATTTTTAAATATAGAAGCAAAAAATAGACCATTTTTATTTTTTTTAGGAAATCAAGGGGCTCCCCTGATGAATGACTTTAATCTTGCCAAAGCGGCACAAAATATGCAACTAGTATGCAATTATGTGAGAAGAATTAATACCAAAAGTCTAAAATTTAGGACAAATCAACGCCATGGATTCTGATGGTTCAACCCGTTTTAACAAATCGATCTTAGTTAAGGAGATCATAATGGCCACGGAAAAACCCACACTATATGCACTGAGCACCTGCAGCCATTGCAAATCAACAAAAAAGCTATTAACTGAATGTGATGTGGAATATAATTACGTAGAAGTGGATGACCTGGAGGGAGAGGAACGCAAAGCCATTTTAGCAGATATCAAAGAATTGAACCCACGATGCTCCTTTCCCACCATCAAGATCAATGAAACAGTGATTATAGGCTACAAAGAAAAAGAAATCAAAGAGGCGTTGGGGATAAACAATGAACGTTGAAAAACTCTACCAGGCATTGAAAAAATCACAGGAAACCCGCGGTATCTACTTTAACAAAGACAAGGAGCTGGTCTTTGAATTACTGGAAGCGCTTTTGCTGAATAAGGAGCGCTATGGGTATATGGCCTGCCCCTGCCGGCTGGCCTGCAAAGACAGAGAAAAAGACAAAGATATTCTCTGCCCCTGTGATTATAGGGAGCCGGACCTGGAAGAGTTCGGCACCTGTTATTGCGCTCTCTATGTATCCGCCGCCCTGAACAACAATGAAATCGTGGCCCAATATGTTCCGGAAAGAAGACCCCCTGAAAAAATGTTCTAATGTCAAGGAGATAATCATGAATGAATGTACGCCTATCTTAAATACCGGCCTTAGAGGAATTGAGGTCGCAAGTTCCAAGATCTGTGATGTCCGGGGAAAAGAAGGTAAACTCATCTACCGGGGTTATTTAATCGAGGAGCTGGCTGGAAATGCAAGCTTTGAAGAAATCTGCTTTTTACTCCTCTACGAACGACTGCCCCAAAGCCAAGAACTAAGCGATTTTGACCAGAGCCTTAAAGCCAAACGCCGGGTTCCTGAAAACCTGTTTTCATTTTTAAAATCCCTGCCCCGGGACATGAATCCCATGGATGTCCTCCAGATGACCACCCCCCTGCTGATGCAAACCGATGCCAAGGCCGGAAAAGAAGGTATGGAGAACACTCTTTACAGTGCGGAAAATCTCATTGCAGGCATGCCCACCATCACAGCAGCCTGGGATCGTATTAGAAACAATAGGGAACCTGTTGCACCGGACAGCAACCTGAACCATGCCGCCAATTTTCTGTATATGCTCAATGGAAAAAAACCAGATAAGGAAACCAGCCATTTCTTTGATGTAAGCCTGGTTCTCCATGCAGAACATTCCTTTAATGCATCCACATTTACGGCCCGTCAGGTGGCTTCCACAAAAGCCCATATCTATGCCTCAATATCTGCGGCCATAGGTTCCCTTTCGGGCGCCCTCCACGGCGGGGCCAATGTGCGGGTCATGAAAATGTTAAAGGAGATAAAGGCCATTGATAAAATTGACGGATATATTAATGGTATTCTGGATAAAGGCGGTCTGATCATGGGCCTTGGCCACGCCGTATACCAGACAGATGACCCCCGGGCCATTATATTAAATCCCATGTGCAAACGCATGGGGGAATTGTCCGGGGATACCCTCTGGTATGAGCTGTCAAAGGAACTGGAAATAAGGGGCAAAAAAGCATTCATGGAACGAAAGCAGCGGGAAATATTTTGCAATGTTGATTTTTATTCAGCCTCCCTGTTTTATGCCATGGGCATTGCAACGGATCTGTTTTCACCCTTGTTCGCCATATCCCGGGTCAGTGGATGGAGTGCCCACGTCATTGAGGAACAATTTGCCATAGCGGCTCCCAAGCCCTCCCTTTACCGGCCGGGAGCCTCCTACGTGGGGGATTATTGCGGGCCGGACGAATGCACCTATACAGAGATTGATGAACGGTAAGCTTTACCGGTTATTTTTACAATAGAGGAAAATAAATAATGAAAAAATGGCAGTGCAGTGTTTGTAGATATATTCATAGGGGAGATACCCCCCCGGATAAATGTCCAATATGCGGGGTCAGCGGTGATAGATTTGTGCTCTTTAAAGCAGAGAGTAACGCCGATGGTGACGCCCAGCCCTCGGAACCCGCTTCTTTTGCAGCTCCTGCCAGCGTCTATGAAAAAGTCACCGGGCTCATGGTCAAACACCATACCCACCCGGTCTCCGTCCATATCCCCAACGGCATCCTGCCCGTTACAGTGGTTCTGTTCCTTCTGGCCTGGGCTTTTGATAGCGAACTTTTTGTCAAAGCCGGATTTATCAACCTGATCTTTGTAATCCTGGCCCTGCCCTTTGTTTTGTTTTCCGGGATCATTGAATGGAAAAATAAATATGGCCAGGCCCTTACCACAATTTTTAAAATAAAACTTGTGGCAGCCTCCCTCACGGCCGCGACCTGCCTGATATCTGTGGGGTGGTACCTGATTAATCCCCAGGTGCTGTCATCATCCAAGGCCTGGATTTTTATTCTGGTAAATATTGTCATGATCGCATCTGCCGGCATTGCCGGTCATATCGGCGGGAAACTGGTATTCAAAGATTAATCAATTTTACCCCGGAGGTGAGCCTTTTTAAAATGGGGCCTTGAAGTGGGGGATGAATTTTCCAAAATTATCACAGAGCAGGATCTCTGGGACAAATTTGACGGCAAAATTCCCACAGGAAAAATCGTGTTAAAGAGCAGGATTGCAGACAATATGTTCCAGCAGGTATTGCTGCGGCCGGCAGAGTATGATGTCATTGCCTGCCCCAACCTGAACGGAGACTATATCTCGGATCTTCTGGCAGCCATGGTCGGCGGTTTGGGCCTGGCTCCCGGGGCCAATGTGGGGTCCGGGTGCGCCGTGTTTGAAGCCACCCACGGAACCGCCCCAAAATATGCCGGCCTGGACAAGGTGAATCCTGGGCCTGAGATCCTGTCCGGGGCCATGATGCTGGACCACATGGGATGGCAGCCGGCTGCAGAACTTGTCAGAATAGCCATGCAGAAGGCAATCTTAAACAAACGGGTAACCTATGACCTGACCCGGCAGATCCCCGGGGCAATTGAGTTAAAATGTTCTGAGTTTCAAAATTAGTTATCACCTTTGCCGGAACAAGTTTTGAATAGGCTGCAACCCCGCTATACCCTTTTTTCACCGTTGAATAATTCCAGAAGGACTCAAAGGGGGGGATAAAAATCATCTCATGGGTGCGCTGATCTTCCTGGAGTTTGGTCTCCTGGAGCATCAGAATATCAGGGTCCATGGTCTCAACTGCAGCAAAAAAATCTTTTTTCAGCACTGCCCTAAGACCATTCACATTCCAGGATATCAGTTTTATTTGTTTTTTGTCTTTTGGCATGGAAAATACTTTCTGGCGTTTTTTAAAGTTAAGGAATAGGGGTCATGTAGAGGACTTAAGCATGATCCTGGCATCGGCGATGACACACCTGCCCTTTGTACAGATGACCGGATTCAGGTCAATGGACTGGAACTGCTCCTCCATATCCATGGTCAAGGATGAAAATTTTACCACAAGAGAGACGAGCAAATCCATATTCACCCCCGGCTTTTTACGATACCCCTTAAACAACTTCTTGGCCTTGAGGGAATCGACCATGGAATACACATCTCCTTGATTTACCGGGGCCATGCGGATGGCAGTATCATTATAAATTTCCACCGATGTCCCGCCCAGCCCCAGAACAATCACCGGCCCGAACTGGAAATCATTTTTGGCACCAATGATTATTTCAAGGCCTTCCACCATCTCCTCCACCAGGATCTGTTCACACCCCTGGAGGGTTTTAAGCCGTGTCATCTCCCGCTCTAAGGTTTTTTCTTCTGAGATGCCCGTGACAACAGCATCAAATTCGGTTTTGTGAAGAATTTTTTCCGATACAGCCTTGGCCACAACCGGGCCGGATAATTTTAAAAAATTATTGGCAACCTGAATGGAATCGGTGAGAACAAAATTCGGAACATCAAATCCCTGGTTGGCCATGATCTGTTTGGCTTCGGGTTCAAGGACCCAGCCCCTGGGCTTTGAATTCTCAATGATAATGCTGTCTGATTTGCTTAACATGGTCTGCACCTCTTTAAAGCCTTTGCCATGAGTACGCCGCCTTCCACGGAAGATGCCACGGGAACATTGTTCAGTTCAAACCCTTCTATGATAATCTTGTACTTGTCTTCATTGGGGACATAGGCAATCAAAGGCTTTCCCTCATTCCTGGCCACCTGGGAAAGTTTGGCGCCAATATCAGCGGAAATACCGGGGGAATACGGAAGCAGCAGGGTCAGGATACAATCAATATTTTCATCCCGGGCAAGATGTCGCACAGATGCCACGATATCGCTGTCCACACAGGAACCGGTCAGATCCAGGGGATTGGTAAGACAGGCAATCTCTTTGATTTCCCTGGATAGTTTTTCCCGGATAGTCCCAACGGTTTGAGAGCTGATCCCAGGGATATTCACCCCCTGTGCACTGCAGGCATCCGCCGCCACTACCCCATGACCACCGCTCACTGAGACAATCCCCACATTTCCCCGACTCCCCTTGGAATAACAGCTGAGGACCTCACAAATGGAGGTCAGTTCATATTCATTATCTGCTTCGGCCACACAATATTGTTTCATGACCTCTGAAAAGACCCGGTAATCTCCGGCCAGGGAGGCCGTATGGCTGGAAACTGCGGCAATACCTTTTGGGCTTTTGCCTGCCTTTAACACCACAATAGGTTTGGAGCAGGTTTGGACCCGTTTGATAAATTCCCGGCCCTCCCGGCGCTCAAACCCTTCAATGTAAAAGGCAATCACCTTGGTTTCAAGATCTTTTTCAAACCAGTCAATTAGATCGGTTTCCCTGAGATATGCCTTATTACCGATACTCACCCCCAAAGAGATCCCAATGCCCTGGCCTGCAAACTTTACCATCTGATCCACGAGAACGCCTCCGCTCTGGGAAACAAACCCGACATTCCCTTTTTTAGGCCGGACAATCCGTTCCCCGGGAAGAAAAAAAGTATCCACAAGATCCGGAGCATAAATACCCAGGCAATTGGGCCCCACAAAGGGAAAATTTGCCTCCCTGGCAATATCGGTTACCTTTTTTTGCAGTTCATGATTGCCGGACTCGGAAAAACCTCCTGAAATAATAACAGCCCCTTTCACCCCTTTTTTAATGCATTGTTCAACCACGCCGGGAACAAACTGGGCCCGTACGACAATGACAGCCATGTCCACATCGCCGTCAATATCCTCTAACTGCTGATACAAGGGTTCCCTGTTAATCTGTCCCCCCTTGGGATTCACGGCATAGGTCAAAACCGGATACCTTAAATGATTTTTCATGTAAATCACATTGGCCGGATGGCTGTCCTGGGTGCTGGACACGCCTATCACCGCCATTGAGGACGGCCTGAAAAGATATTTGAGATCCATTGTTTTCCCTTTTTTGATTAGAATTATTTCATCACAATCCCGAAAGAAAAGAGGCCAAAGAGGACAGACGCTCCCTTAAAAAACGCAGAAGAATTGACAGAATAATCAATTCCCCTGCATTGCCGGATCAATGATCCTGGAACGAATTGTCTTAATTCGTTATCCGGTTAGTTGCCCGATTAATTGCCTGATTAATTGCCTGATTAATTATCCTGGTCAGCCAGGTAATCGTCATACATAGTTTCAAGGCCAAGTTTGTGCTTGGCTTCTTCCTGTACAAGGATCAGAAAAACTTTTTTGGCATCTTCGTTTTCTGTCTGGTTGGCAAGATCTTTATAAAGCTTAACCGCAACCTCTTCCTTTTTCATGGCAAGTTTCAAAATCTCAGGCATTGGCATACCTTCTTCATATTCTTTTTCGACCATGTAGTCGCTGATTTTAAGATCCGTAATTTTCTTAAATTTATAGGAACCAATTTTTTCTTTGTTGCCGGAAATATCGGATAGAAGGGTCACATGTTTTTCCTCTTCCTTTGAAAAATTTACAAAGGTTTCCTTGAGGGAGGCATGGGTTGCCTCCTTTGCAAGGGACGCATAAAATTCAACCGCTTCTTTTTCTCTATCAATGGCAAAGGTTAGTATTTCATCAACTGATCCGAATTTCATGTTGGTTTTCCTCCTGGTTGGGGGTTAATTAGTATTTATCTTTTTAAAAATAAATTATTTAAATAAGCAAATTGTATACCAAAATTTTAAAAATTTAAAGACCCCATGGAAGAGATTTTTATGGTTTTTTAAAAATATCGGCCAGGGCATCCCCGGGAGTCTTGAAATTAAATCCAAATCCCAGTTCTGCCAGTCTTTGGGGAAGAGCTTTCTGGCTCTGGAGCAGGGAAGATCCCAGATCTCCCATGAGAAGCTTCACCATGAAAGCCGGTGCCGGCAAGATGGCCGGCCGGTTCAGCGCCCGCCCCAATAACGTTGAAAACTCTTTTTGCCGCACCAGCCCCGGCCCTGTAAAATTAAAGATACCCTCAAGTTCTGAATCATCCATGAGAAATTTAACGGCCCGATACAAATCATGGATATGTATCCAGGGGAACCATTGGCGTCCGTTACCCAGGGGCCCTCCGACAAACCATTTAAAAGCCGGGGTCATAACAGACAGGGCACCTTCATTCCCCAGCACCACACCAAACCGCATGAGACAGACCCGCACCTCTTTATTTACCGCTTTAAGGGCCTCCTCTTCCCAGGCTCTGCACACCTTTGCCAAAAAATCAGATCCGCCCGGATTTGTCTCAGACAATAGTGTTTCACCCTGATCACCATAATACCCCACCGCCGATGCGTTCAAGAGTTTGACCGGCTTTGTTTTTTCCATGGCATCCACCAGATGCTTTGTGGTCATAATTCTGGAATTATAGATTGCCTGTTTGTATTTTTTTGTCCATGGTTTAAGAATATTTCTACCTGCCAGATTAATCACCACATCTGCAGTTGATACATCCTCCTGCCAGCCCCCTTCCCTTGAGGTATCGGCACTGATCCATTTAAAATTTTCAAATTGCTGTCCAGATTGATGCTCAAAAGGATGGTGCACAGAGGTGCCCAGACCGGTTACAGAAAAGCCCTCAAAAAGAAAGCGGTTTGCAAGATATTTCCCCACAAAACCTGATCCGCCGGCAATCAATATTTTACTCATCTTTATTTTACTCATCTTTATTTTACTCATCTTTATTTTACTCATCTTTTGATTCATAGGCAACTATTTCGTCCCAGACAACCTCTTCACTCTCCTTTGCTTGTCTGGCCAATGAATCATATTGAATTTGTTCTTCTTTTGAATCCCAGGGAATTTCATCATACTGGGCCACAAATTCAATGGTATCGATCTTAAGGCCTTCTGCTTCAATGGCTTTTTCAATTTCAGGAATGGCTTCCCTAACATCCCTGGCTTTTAAAAACAAATAGACAAAACCGCCCACACAATTTTCATAGGCCGAAGGATCCACAATATCAAACTCAACACTCGTCCAATAAAGGCTCATCATTATCTCCCTTTAAGTTTAAATTCCAGGACGATATTTTTTCTGAACACCCTTTAAAAAATTACGCAAAACCTGGTCTTTACATCCCCTGTAATGTCTGTTATCCGGCTTTCTGAAAAATGCACTTAGCTCGTGCTTGCTGATACGCACATCCGTCAGCCCCATGATCTCAATGATGTCATCGGTTTTCAGATCCAAGGCAATTCTTAATTTTCTGAAAATGATATTATTGGTTAATACTTGCTCTGGACTGGGCTTAGGCCCCTCTTTCTTGCCCCTTTTATCGTTGATCAACCCATTTAGAAAAACAGCCAAAAGGGCATCGCTGCATTCCTGGAATGCCGGGTCATCTTCTTTTTTCAGCCAATCGCTGATCTGGCTTCGGGTTACCTGGAGATCTGCCAGGCCAAACACATCAATCATTTTCGAATCGCTCAAATCAAAAATATAGCGAATGCGACGCAGAATATCATTATTGGTCATACTATTTCCCTTCTCAAAACTAAAATTATGTCACAATTCATGTCACGGTGACGCACCGGGCAGATTGTCTTGGTACCTTTTATGATGAATTCAGTCTACCATGAAAAAATAAATAATCAAAGTGCTCTGATAGACCCATATTCATACCCCAAGGCTTTATTCTTTGGATATCGGATGGAATATTGCCCGGGTCAGATCGGCTATATCCCTTGGAGAAAGGGAAACCTGCAGTCCCCGGCGGCCGGCACTGACAAAAATAATATCAAGATCCAATGCCGATGCATCAATAATGGTTGGCAATTGTTTTTTTTGTCCAATGGGACTAATACCCCCTGAAATATAGCCTGTGGATCGTTCCACCTGTTTTTTTTCCGCCATTGCCACCTTTTTTGCCTTCAGAGCTTTGGCAATTGCCTTCAGGTCCAGCTGTCCGGATACCGGTACCACCCCCACCGCAAGTCCTCTGTTGTCCGTTGAAACAACAAGGGTTTTAAATAGTTGGTTCGGGGCAATACCCAGTTTCCTGGCAGCCTCTTCTCCATATGCCCGAACGATTGGGTCATGGTCATATTCATGGAGGGTAAATGGTATTTTGTTTTTTTTCATCTTTTGTATAGCCGGCGTCATTTTTAATTTCCCTTTTTTCAGGAAAATATCACAAATCCGAAAAAAAAACAGGAGAGACCCTTTCTTAAGAAAAGTTATAAACCTCTTTGGCACCATTCCGGCAAATACAACACCATAGCCCAATTCAAATTTTTTTTTGAACGTCAGAAAAAATATTCCAAAGAATCAATAACACGCATTATTCTTAAAATAAAAGGGAAAGGCTAAATGCCCAGTGGGGAGACAGTGAGTTTATTTGCTATGGGTAACAAATAATTAAAGAGGGTTTGACAATAAATAACGATTTAGCAAGCTATTTAATCGATGAAACAGATCGCCAAACATTTCTTGCTTTTTTTCATGATAAAAATTTTTGCAGATATTTTACGCTGTCAACAAATCCTGTTTTGTGCCAGATCATTACCATATCTATTGGTATTAAATTTCGTAACTTATAAAGTTCCCGGGAAGAAAAGTATTTGCCCATATTGAGCCCCCTTTTTTTGGCCAATCAGGTTTTTTGCGCTTCCAGTAACCTGGATTTTGTTCACGCCACTGCTGAACACGAATGATATTTGCAGGACCTGAGAAATGGTTTTTATTTTTAAATAAAATATGGCACTTCCCGGCTAAGTGTGGTTTATATGAATCATGAATGATATTCAAAACTCGTAATCAATTTATGAAGCAAAATGAAGAAACCGACACTGTACATATTTTCAGGTTTACCTGGATCAGGCAAATCAACCCTTGCGCAAGAATTGTCAAAAATAGTAGGCCTTGCATATTTGAAAATTGATACTGTAGAGCAAGGAATTAGAGATCTTTGCAATTTCAAGGTAGAAGGAGAGGGGTATCGGTTATCCTATCGAATTGTTCATGACAATTTAAAACTTGGTATAAGTGTCACTGCTGATTCATGTAATCCAATTGAACTAACTCGGAATGAATGGAATCAAGTTGCAACAGAATCAAACGCAAATTTTGTAAATATAGAAGTTTTATGCTCAGACTCAACCGAACATCAGTATCGAGTTGAAAATCGAAAATCAACTGTAAGGGGCCTCAAATTATCCACATGGAAAGACGTTACCAGTCGTGAATATCATTCGTGGGAAAATGATAGGGTCGTTATTGATACCGCCGGAAAATCTATAGCCGAAAGCGTTAGTGAATTATTATGCAGTTTAGGACTCGAAAAAAATGCTTAACAAATGGATGAAGAAGTGCTTGGCTAACGCACACCTTGATTAAATTTATTTGCCCCCAAAATACCGTGATTCAAATGTAAAGATAGAAGAAAGGGCCGAATACTATTTACCCTAATAGTTCTTGTCATACCATGATTCCGGCTCTCATACTGACAAGATTACCTTCAAACCATGGCACAGATTTTATTGGTTCAGGGTATTTACAGGCTAAGATTCTCGGTCTATATTATCCCGATGAAATACTATGCAATCGCCCAGGGGCGTAAAACAGGAATATTTACCAGCTGGCCAGAAACTGAACAGCAGGTCAGGGGATTTACCAACGCTATTTTTAAAAGTTTTAAGACACAAGAGCAAGCAGAAGCCTTTCTTAAGAACCCTTCATTTCCATCTACAGGTAAGTCCGGATCAAATAAAATCAAAAAGGTGTATCCGGCAGAAGAAAACTATCCCAGCGGCACCATTGTGGTGTATACCGACGGCGGCGCCATTGGAAATCCAGGACCCGGCGGATATGGGGTCGTGATAAAAGATAAAACAGAACTGAGTGGCGGGTACAATTTAACCACCAACAACCGCATGGAACTTATGGCCGTGATGATAGCCATGGAAGCCCTCAAAAAAGAAAAAGCCCCCATTGTCCTACATTCAGACTCAAAATATGTCATTAATGGACTTAGCAAGGGCTGGGCCCGAAACTGGAAAAAAAAGAACTGGGTCAAATCAGATGGCAACCCAGCCAAAAACGCAGACATGTGGGCCCTTCTCCTGGATCTTCAGGCCGGACTTGACATCACCTTCAAATGGGTAAAAGGCCATGCCGGCAACCCTTTAAATGAACGATGTGATGAGCTGGCAAACGGAACAGCAAAAAAGAAAGGAATGCCCGATGATATCGGATATTTAAAAAGTATCCGCTCCTTTCCGGAGGATAATCCCTGATCTTCCTGTTTTGCATAGGCCCGGGTTCTTTGTGCTGCAATTTTTAATCACCCCCCAAACCTTACTGCCGTCCCTTTTTAGAAGAAACCTTAAATTTGATTTTGACAAATCCTTGAATTATGTGTCCAGGCAGTGTAGACTTTGAGGATTCGGTCTGGATGGATTGTGTTTTAAAAAAAACCAGGCCTGTTTGTATATGTGTATCTTTGATCACTATAGTTTGCCGTTGACCGGTTCATGTCAGATCCGTTTGTGGTTTGCCTGAAATTGGATAAGCTTCTCACCTGCTAAGTGGTTTGAGTGAGTATAAATTTTTTTATGAGAAGGAGAAAAGATGGAGCCCAACAAGTTTAGAGAATCCAGACAGGCAATAAACCGACTGTGCAAAAATATTGATAATTTGATTGAAGAAAAATCTTTGGAAGGTTCAAAGGAGATCTACGAAGAGGTATATGCCAAATGGGAAACTCTGAACCCCCAGGCAGAAGGTGAAATTCAGGAACGGTCTGTAAAAAACCTGAGTGTAAAAATAAATGGATTGTCAATGCGTATCGCCAAGTTGAAGCCGGCCAAGAAGCCAAAAATAAAAGGCGAGAGGAAAGGGCCAACCGGCATTGTCTGGGATGAAGAACGGGTGGGACAACTGTCCCCTGCCTTTTTGAAAAAACTTCTCACAAACATGGCCAAGGATGCCGATGCAGCTGTCTGCTTTGGCACCACAGGAAAAGGAATCAGGCCCAACTATCAGGTTCATTATTCCAATAAGGAGGTAATAGTTTTCACCGGATCCGGCCACAAACCACTGGACAAACCCATTTCAGCCGGTGCTAAAAAGATCTCCCAACCTTTTTCCTTCGAGGTGATTGCCTCGGCCCTGAACAAAAAATAAACTAATGGAAGAGCATGGTGCAAGTAAAAAATAATATTCACTGGATCGGAAAAATTGACTGGGAGCTGAGGAGGTTTCATGGGGATGAATATTCAACCCATAACGGATCTTCCTATAACTCCTATTTGATTAAAGAAGATAAAGTGGCGGTGATTGACACAGTCTGGAAACCCTTTGCAAAGGAATTTGTACAGAACCTGTCCAACCAAATCGATCTTAATAAAATTGATTATATTATTGCTAGCCATGCTGAAATAGATCATTCCGGGGCATTGCCGGAATTGATGCAGCACATCCCTGACACCCCCATCTATTGTACAAAAAACGGGGTCAAATCCCTGACTGGCATCCACCACCGGGATTGGAATTTCAAGGTGGTGAAAACCGGTGATAAATTAAGCCTGGGCAACAAGGAATTAATTTTTGTGGAAGCTCCCATGCTCCATTGGCCCGATTCCATGCTTACCTATCTCACAGGGGACAATGTTTTGTTCAGCAACGATGTCTTTGGCCAGCATTATGCCTCTGAATTTATGTTCAATGACCGGGTGGACCAGGCCAAGCTGAAAGCCGAGTGCATAAAATATTATGCCAATATTCTGACCCCTTTCAGCCCAATGGTCATCAAAAAAATCAAGGAGGTACTCTCCTTTAAGCTGCCCCTGGACATGATCTGCACCAGCCACGGAATTATCTGGCGGGACAATCCTTCAAAGATTGTCGAGCAATACCTTGAGTGGGCCGATGATTACCAGGAAAATCAGATCACATTATTTTACGATACCATGTGGAGCGGCACCCGGGTCATGGCTGAACAGATTGCCTCTGGCATTTCAGCTTCAGATCCGGATGTGAGAGTTAAACTTTTTAACCTTGCCCGTTCCGATAAAAATGATGTTATCACCGAAATATTTAAATCCAAGGCGGTTCTTGCGGGGTCTCCTACCATCAACCGGGGAATTCTGGTCTCGGTTGCCGGTATGCTGGAGGAGATCAAGGGGCTGAGATTCAAAAAGAAGAAAGCCGCAGCCTTCGGCTGCTACGGATGGAGCGGTGAATCAGTAAAGCTAATCACAGCAGCCTTGAAAGAATCGGGTTTCCAACTGGTGGATGAGGGCATCAAGGCCTTGTGGGATCCTGATGCTGAGAGCATGGCACAATGTGTTGCCTACGGGAAACACTTTGCCGCCGCAGTCAAATAACAGCTGGGACTTCTCCCCAAAGTTACTTTATTAAACCATTCGTTTGATCATACTGACTTGGTTTTGCCTGGCAGAACTACAGTCATATTCCACAGAATCCATCACCTGATTCATGATATAAACGCCAAGGCCCCCTGGTCTGATATCATCAAGTTCCCTGGGCTGCATCTCCCTGATTTCACATTGTTTTCCATAGTCCATGATGTTAATTTTGAGTTCTTTTTTGTGAATTTCAACACAAATATCAATTTTCTTTTCGGGGTCATTCATATAACTGTGCTTGATGATATTGGAACAGGCCTCGTCAACCGCCAGGGTGATATGGCCGGAATCATCCTCTGAAAAACCAATTATATGGGTGACTTTTTCCATCACCCTCCGCACCAATTGCAGATATTTGGGATGGGAAGGAATGCTTAATTGTATATTTTCTGATGCCATATCTTTTATCCTTGTCATAAATTTTATATAAAGCCTCACCCGGTTTGTCAATCATTGCCGTGAGAAATTACCTGCAACCTTGGTTTTATTATCGTTGACAGGGCAGACCCCTTACGTTATTTATGGAGGTCAATTGTAAATTTATATCAAGTGAACCGATATGATCAGAGTTGAAAATCTCGTCAAAAAATATGGCAATGTTGTGGCATCAAACAGCCTGAACTGCCGCTTTGAAGAAAAAAAAATCACGGTTATTCTTGGAGGAAGCGGGTCTGGCAAAAGCACCCTTTTAAGACAGATCACAGGCCTTGAAAAACCTGACAGCGGCTCTGTCTTCTTTGACGGCATCGACCTGACAGTTGCAAGCAAAAAAAGACTCTATGAGAAAAGAAAAAAAATGGGCATGCTTTTCCAGGGGTCTGCTCTGTTCAATTATCTGAATATTTTTGAAAACATCGCATTTCCTTTGCGGGAGCACACTAAAATTGCAGAAAATGTGATCAAGACCATTGTTACCATGAAGCTTGAAATGGTTGGATTGAGGGGAACAGAGAATTTGATGCCCTCCCAGCTTTCCGGTGGAATGATGAAGCGGGTGGGGCTTGCCCGGGCCATTGTCATGGATCCTAAAATTATCTTTTATGACGAACCCACCTCGGGCCTTGATCCTATTTCAACCGGGGTGATTGATAAACTCATCAAGGATCTGAACATAAAATTAAATATTACCTCTGTGGTGGTTTCCCATGACATTGAATCCTGTTTCAGAATTGCCGACAAGATTATCATCCTTTTTTACGGGGATATTATTGCCGAGGGAACCGTTGACGAGATAAGGAACTCTGAAGATTTGCGGGTAAAACAATTTATCAATGGGGAACCTGAAGGACCGATTCCCTTTACCCGCACCGATAAAAACTATCTCGACGAACTTTTAATGGAGTAGGAATGAACTTTGATATCCCGGCGCTCATCGGGCGATCCACACTGAACAGAATACAGGCTCTGGGAAAGAGCGGCCTTTTTTTGTTTATTGCTGTTTGCCAGGCATTTACTCCGCCCTTCAGACTATCCAGGCTGATAAAGGAAATTGAGTTTATCGGGTCAAAGTCCTTTTTAATTGTATCTGT
>PIVS01000752.1 GCA_003353855.1 Desulfobacteraceae bacterium | reverse complement strand
TGTATTCTTTTCCATTCATGGTTTCCCCTTTGATTCTCAGACGAAGCATGGAACCTGGATCCATGGTCTCAACTATCTGAACCAATTGGGTTCCCGGTTTTTCCACAAAAGGAGGATAAAACTTATCCCAGAAATATCCGGGCCGGAACAGGAGAAAAGTCACAAGCAATAGAGCAAGGGTTTCATAAAACCTATTCTTTGTAAGGAAAAAGCCCTGGGTGGCAGCGGCAAATACCAGCATGGCAATCACGGCAGTAACAATCACAAGAACCAGATGATACCAGCTACCGATCCCGATCATTAAAAGCTCTGTATTAAAAATGAACATAAAGGGCAGGATGGCGGTTCTGATATCATAGGTAAATCCCTGGATACCGGTCCTGATTGGATCCCCGCCGGATATGCCGGCAGCGGCAAATGCTGCCAACCCCACAGGCGGCGTGTCATCTGCCAAAATCCCGAAATAAAAGACAAACAAATGCACGGCAATCAGTGGAACAATGAGCCCGTTCTGGGCGCCCAGATCCACTATAACCGGTGCCATCAGGGTGGAGACCACAATGTAGTTGGCCGTTGTTGGAAGACCCATGCCCAGAATCAGACTTATTATGGCAGTAAAGAACAGGATAAGCATCAGGTTGCCACCGGAGATAAATTCCACAAATTCGGTCATGACAAGGCCGATACCCGTAAGGGTCACGGTTCCCACCACAATACCTGCGGCAGCTGTTGCCACACCGATACCGATCATGTTACGGGCACCGGAGACCAGGCCTTCAACAAACTCGCCAAAACCCCGTTTAAAAGAGAATTCTTCTCCGCCGACCTTTCGGATAAAACCTTTTAAGGGCCGTTGGGTCAGGACGATGACAATGAGCAGCATGGTGGCCCAATAGGCGGACAGGGAGGGTGAAAGCCGTTCAACTGTCAGACACCACATGAGCACCACAATGGGGAGTAAAAAATAATACCCGGCCTGGGCCGTGGAGTTAAAATCCGGCAGTTCGTTGATTTCATGGGAGGTTGGCAGTTCCGGAACCTTGCAGGCAACCCATAGAAGTGCAAAATAGGAGACTGCCAGGAGCCCAGATACCACATAAATGGTGGATGATCCTGCAACGGTTTTTATCCAGCCAAGGCCGTAATAGGTACTCCCGCCGATGATAATGATGGTCAAAATAGTCATGACAAAAGATAAAAGCTTCTGGGCCAGGGTTTTTACAACCCGTCTCTCCATACCCACAAGCCCCATTTTACAGGCTTCAAGATGCACAATATACACCAGAGCAATATAGGAAATAATGGCCGGCAGGAAGGCATGCTTAATGACCTCCACATAGGAGATACCCACATATTCCACCATTAAAAAGGCCGCAGCCCCCATGACCGGAGGAGTGAGCTGCCCGTTTGTGGACGCTGCAACTTCAACGGCTCCAGCTTTTTCAGCTGAAAACCCAACTTTTTTCATCAAGGGAATGGTAAAGGTTCCAGTGGTGACCACATTTGCAATGGACGAACCTGACACAAGGCCTGTCAGGCCCGAGGAGACAACCGCAGCCTTGGCAGGGCCTCCCCGCATATGGCCAAGCCCTGCAAAAGCGGTCCGGATAAAATAATTCCCGGCTCCTGCTGATTCCAGAAGAGATCCAAAGAGGACAAACATGAAGACCATGCTTGTGGAAACCCCAAGAGCCACCCCGTAAACCCCTTCCGTTGACAGCCAGTAGTGGGACATGCCCTTGTTAAGGCTGGCCCCCTTATGGGCAATGACATCGGGCATGTATGGACCTGCAAAGGTATAAAGGATAAAAACACAGGCCACCACCATGAGGGGCGGGCCCAATGCCCTTCTTGTGGATTCCAATAGGAGAATCATCCCAATAACCGCCACCACCAGATCCATGGTGGTAGGATCACCGGGACGGTCGGAAAGCTGGACATAGAATATGAACAGGTAGGCCGCACAAAAGGCTGCGACAAAAGCTAAAAACCAGTCCTGAATCGGAATATAATCCCTGGGCGAAGATTT
>PIVS01000751.1 GCA_003353855.1 Desulfobacteraceae bacterium | reverse complement strand
CAGAACAAAAACCAATGCAGGAAATTATCCAGTATCTGGCGCCCTACAGCAAAATTCTTCTGGTCGGGTGTAACGAATGTGTCACCGTCTGTGCTGCCGGTGGTAGAAAGGAAGTGGGCTTGTTGGCCTCGGCTCTTCATCTTAACAGTCTTAAACGGGGAAAAACCATTGATATAAAGGAAATTACCCTGGAAAGACAATGTGACCCGGAATATGTTGAAGAGCTGACTGCCTATATTGATGCTGCAGATGCAGTTTTGTCAATGGCCTGCGGATGTGGGGTTCAGACCATTGCCGCAAGATTCAAGCAAGCCCATGTTTATCCGGCGGTTAACACCAAGTTCATGGGAGCCTCCCTCAGCCAGGGAGTTTGGGCGGAAAGATGTCAGGGATGCGGGGATTGCATGCTGGGAATCACCGCAGGGATCTGTCCTGTATCCCGATGCTCAAAAAGTTTATTGAATGGACCCTGCGGCGGGACTTCCAATGGTCAATGTGAAATCGGGCCGGAAACCGACTGTGCCTGGAGATTGATCTGGGAGCGGCTCAAGGAGCTTGGCATCCAGGATCGGTATGAAGAATTGGTTGATGCAAAAGACTGGAGACCTGCCGGTGGTGCCGGACCCAGAAAAATTATCAGAGAGGATTTGGCACTATGAAGACGACAAGCAGACTGGAAAAAGTATTGGCATCTGGGGCAATGGCAGTTACCTCCGAGGTGGGCCCCCCAAGAGGCGTCGATGTTGAGAGCGTCATAAAAAAAGCAAATATGATCAAGGACCATGTGGACGGCATCAATGTTACGGATAATCAGACCGCCATGGTCAGAATGTCTTCAATGGCAGCCGGTGTTATCATTAAACAGATGGGGCTGGATCCCATTATCCAGATGGTCACCAGGGATAGAAACCGTCTGGGCTGTCAGAGTGAAATTATCGGTGCTGCTGCCTTTGGTATCGACACCATGCTCTGCCTTTCAGGGGATCATCCCAAGTTTGGAGATCACCCCGAGGCCAAGAGTGTCTATGATATTGATTCGGTTCAGCTGATCCAGACCGTGAAAAAAATGCGGGATGAGGGAAAGTTCCTGGGCGGGGCAGAATTGAAGGGAAATCCTAAAATGTTCATAGGGGCTGCTGCCAACCCTTTTGCTGATCCCTTCGAGCTTAGGGTCATGCGTCTGGCCAAAAAAATTAAAGCAGGTGTTGACTTTGTCCAGACTCAGTGTATTTTTAACCTTGATAAATTTGAGAAATGGATAGATGGTGTTGAGGAGCGGGGACTGGACGATCAGGTCCATATTCTTGCCGGAATCACCCCCATGAAATCCGTGGGCATGGCCCGGTATATGAAAAACAGGGTTCCGGGCATGGATGTGCCCGACGAAGTTATTAAACGAATGGCCGGTGTGAGCAAAGAGCAACAGCCAGAAGAAGGTATTAAAATTGCCGTTGAATCCATGGAAAGGCTCAAGGAAAGAAAGGGTGTCCATGGTTTTCACATCATGGCCATTGAATGGGAAGAACGGGTGGCTGAGATTGTTGAAAAAGCCGGAATGTACCCAAGACCCCAGGTGTAAATTAGGTTGCAGACCACAGTTTTAATAAGGTGAATTTAAGTCCCCAGGGGACGAAAACAAAAGGAGACCTTAACATGAGCGAAAACAAACTCATTTTAGTCGTTGATGATGATCCGGATTTGGTGGAAGCAGTGTCCATGAAACTTGAAGCAAAGTCATATCGGGTTGCAAAAGCCTATGATGGTGTGGAAGCCATGGATAAAATCAAGGAAGAAAAACCAGCCGTGGTTATCCTTGATGTCATGATGCCCCGGAAAAACGGGTGGGAAGTCTGTGAAGAAATTAAAAACAGCAATGAGCTGAAAGATATTGCAGTGGTTTTGCTGACAGCTGTTGCAGACTCTGTAAAAACAACCAGTTATACCCACCATGATGGGAAAACCACCCTTGCCGATGATTATGTTCCCAAACCCATTGATTTGGATGAACTGATGGAGATCGTTGGCGACCA
>PIVS01000200.1 GCA_003353855.1 Desulfobacteraceae bacterium | reverse complement strand
GTGCCGTCGGCATGAATGCCCATCAACGGCCACAGCAGGCCCAAAAGCCACAACATGCCGATGGTATATTGTTTCCAAACTTTCTTAAACTCGTGTATCATCGATATTCTCGCCCATAATTCCAGTTGGTTTAAAATAAAGGACCGCAATCAATATGATAAATGCAAACACATCCTTGTACTCACCTGAGATATAGCCTGCACCAAAGATCTCGACCATTCCGATAATCAAACCGCCGATCATGGCACCGGTAATATTCCCGATCCCCCCCAGCACGGCAGCGGCAAAGGCTTTAATACCCGGAACAAACCCCATGTCATACTTGACCGATCCGTAATAGAGGCCGTACATGATACCGGCAGCCGCGGCAAGCCCTGCACCAATGGCAAATGTCAGGGAAATGATCTTGTTACTGCCGATGGCCACCAGAGCCGACATGGTCTTGTCCTGGGCCGTGGCCCGCATGGCCATACCGATTTTGGTTTTAAAGACCAGAAGATTGAGACTCACCAGCAAAAATGCGGTCAGGGATACGATCAAAATCTGAAGGTAGGAGATGGTGACCATACCAAAATCAAATCTTCCCTGGAACAGCTCACTGGGATAAACCGCATCGTAAACTCCCTGGGTAAGCATCATCCCATTGGAAAGAAAAATAGACATCCCAAGGGCAGACAAAAGAGCCGCCAGCCTGGAATTTTTCCGCAATGGTTTATAGGCAATTTTTTCAACCCCTACCGCAAGATAGGCGCAATAGGCCATGGCTATCATAAAAGAGGCGGTCAGGCAGATCACCGGATGGGAATCCATATAACCTACTCCTGCAAAATAGGCCAGGGCAATGGCGCCCACATATCCGCCTGCTGCAAAAAATTCCCCGTGGGCAAAATTGATGAGCTGGATAACACCGTATACCATAGTATACCCCAACGCGATCAAAGCGTACATGCCGCCAAGGGTTATACCGTTAATCAATTGCTGAATAAAATATTCCATTGTATATATTCTTAACTTTACTTCGTGGGTGAATAAAAAGATGCGGCCAAAGCCACGGCCCCGGCCGCATCACTTTTTAATCAGATCAGGTTTTAATCAGATCAGCCGGACTATTTCATCAGGCCATTGACCGGTTCCCAATAGGGAACAAACTCGCCGTCAACCACTTTATAGGCAATGTAGGAAGATCCGGAATCGCCATTGGCAGCAAACTTAACATGCTTTGCAACACCCTGGAAATCCAGCTTCATCATTTCAGCTTTAACAGCCTTGGAATCTGTGGTACCCGCAGCCTTGATGGCTTTTAAAAGTGCAGTTGCCGCATCATATGCATAGGTTGCATAGGCAGCGATGGCACCATATTTGGGCACATATCTTGCTTCAAAAGCTTTATATTCAGCAGTGGTTTTGTCTGTGAACCCATAGGTCAAATAAACACCTTCAGCTGCTGTTTTGGCAACATCCATGTATTTGGGCTGGAACACGGCATCCTGGGTAACGATCTGTGATTTGAGACCCAGACGTTTTGCCTGGAGTGTCATCATGGCGGCAGGAGAGAATCCCTGGAGAGACATATAGTAGACATCTGCATTTGCCCGTTTTGCCATGGTCAAAATTGCAGAAAAATCTTTGTCGCCCTGGTTGACATGCTCATGGTTAACAACTTCCATACCCATTGACAGAGCCGCTTTTTTAACGCCGTCGGCAAGCCCCTGGGAATAGGTGGTTTTATCATCCACAATAAAAATCGTTTTCGCGCCCAGAGCTTCTTTCATAAATTTGGCCGCTGCAGGGGCCTGGGCATCATCTCTTCCGCACATTCTGAACATGTAACCAAGACCCCGGTCGGTCACTTTCTCGTTTGTGGAAGCAGGCGTAATCATGATAATATCTTCCTCATCCAGTGTATCAGAGGAGGGGATGGTGGAAGAAGAGCAATAGGCGCCGACAACACCGGCAACCTCAAGGTTGATCAGCTTATTGGCTGATGCAACAGCCTGTCTGGGGTCACAGGCAGTGTCCTGGGGGAAAAGCTGAATTTTGTCGTAACCGGGAATTCCGCCTGCTTCTTCAAATACTTCAATGGCAGTGAGCGCACCATTTTTAATATCTGTTCCGTCAGAGGCGTAGGGGCCTGTTAGAGGACTCATGGAACCTATTTTCAAAGTTTTTGCAGAAACTCCACCCAACAGAAACGGAACCAGAATCAATCCCATTGCGATAATTGAAACAACTCTTTTCTTCATCTTTTCCTCCTAAAAATTATTGGTTAGCGGGCTGACCGAGATAGGCTTCTATCACCTTTGGATTATTCTGAATTTCCTGAGAATTTCCTTCAGCAATTTTCACACCATGATCAACACAAACAATATGATCACACACGCCCATGACAACCTTCATGTCATGCTCGACCAGAAGCACATCAATGCCCAGGTCTTTTATGCGTGCAATGTCCTTCATCAACTCTGAGGATTCAGAGGGGTTCATACCGGCGGCCGGCTCATCCAGCAGCAGCATTTTTGGTTCCGAGGCAATGGCCCTGGCTATTTCAAGACGCCGCTGCAAGCCGTAGGGCATATTGGAGGCAACGGTGTCGGCATATTTTTCAACACCCATAAATGTCAGGGCTTCCAGGGCTGTTTCCCTGATCCAGGCCTCTTCCCGTTTCTGGGAAGGAGTTCTTAAAATAGAACCGATGATTCCTTTGCTGGTACGGCAGTGCCTTGCAACCATGGCATTCTCAATGGCGGTCATGGCGGAAAAAAGACGAATATTCTGAAATGTTCTGGCAATACCCTTTTCAAAAATCACATAGGGTCTGTTGCCCAGGATGCTTGCTCCGTCAAAGACAACATCACCGTCAGAGGCCTGGTAAACACCGGTGAGAACGTTAAAAACAGTGGTTTTCCCCGCACCATTGGGCCCGATCAGCCCCACCACCCGTCCATTGCCGATGGTAAAACTCAAATCGGATAATGCCAGGAGTCCACCAAACCTTACACTGATATTTTTTAGTTCTAATTGTGCCATGCAGAATATCAACCCATTAAAATTTTGAAATCGCATAAACCGCTTAAGAAGCGCTTCTATAGCCTATTTGTAGCTTTGTGTAGCCCATAAATTTTTTATTGTCAACAACAAAAAATTCTGTTTTACATGACTATACAGCGTAGGCGCTGTCCAGGCAGGGGAATACAGACCTTGGCAATGGTCTAACCATATTAATTTTCACTCCTCTTCTTTGTTTGTGTTACCCTTTACACTACCTTTACATTTGTATTGACATTATCTCCGAAATTTGCCACACTGACGAAAACTAACAGGAGCAATTGTCCATTATGAGACCGCCGCTTACGGAAAAACAACATAAACTCTTTGAATATCTGAAACAGGCAACCAGGGTAACAGGCATGGCCCCCAGTCTCAGGACAGCTGCAGCAGAACTTGATATCAGTCATTCCGCCGTGGCCCAAACCCTGAGAACCCTTGAGGAAAAAAAATATATCCGCAGGCAGGGGCGGTACAGCCGTACCATTCATATCTTTGACAATGCCAGGGAGATCGACCCGGGACTGCGGCAAAAACTTATCCCGATCATCGGGCGCATCACCGCCGGCCTGCCAATCTATGCCCACCAGGAATGGGAGGGCAGCATCCTGGTGGATGCTACCCTGTATCCGGGCCAGAATCTCTTTGCTCTCAGGGTCCAGGGTCATTCCATGAAGAACGCCGGCATCCTTGATCATGATATCGCCATTTGCCATCCCCGGCAATATGCCCGTGACAAGGAAATCGTCGTGGCCCTGATCCAAAACGAGGAAGCTACGGTTAAGCGGTTTTTCCTCCACCCAGATTTTATAGAGCTTCGACCGGAAAACCCGGATTTCGTACCCCAGACTTACGAGTTTGACGATGTGCTGATCCAGGGAAAAGTGATTGGTATCATCCGGACTCCCCAGGGCATGGCCCCCCAGGAATAAACACCCATGGAACCCACCCAACCGATGTCCCGGCCCCCCAGACAACAGGAGAATGAATATCGCCTTTTCATCGGCACCAGCGGATATTCCTATGGAGAATGGATCGATTCAGGATTTTATCCCGCCGACACCCATTCCAGCAGCATGCTCCCGCTATATGCCCAAACCTTTGGTGTCACAGAACTTAACTACACCTGGTACCAGATGCCCAAAGCTCCGGCCATGGAAAGGATGTGTCAGAGGGTGCCAAAGGAGTTTAAGTTTGCTGTCAAGCTGACACGGACCCTGACCCATGAGGTAAAACAAAATTTGTGGATCAAAGAGGCCATGCATTTCCTTCAGGGGATTGCCCCCCTGAAGGATGGGAACAAACTTTTGTGCATCCTGATCCAGCTGCCCCCCTACTTTACCCGCACCCTGGCCCATAGAACTTATCTGGCAGCCCTGTTGGACGAACTGGCAGGCCTTCCCCTGGCCGTGGAATTCAGGCATGATTCCTGGGCAAATGACAGGGTTTTTTCCGAACTTGAACGCCGCCGCGTCACCCTGGTGACTGTGGATGAACCCGATCTGCCCACCCTCTTTCCCCGGCTGGACATTGTCACCAATCATTCTCTTTTTTATATCCGGTTCCACGGCAGGAATGCCCGGGGCTGGCAATCAGGAGACATGCAAAAACAATTTGATTATGATTATTCCGACCCGGAACTCATGGAATGGGCCGGATCCATTAAAAACCGGATGATACCAGGGGCAGAAAAAGGAGGTATTTTCTTTAACAATCATGTCCGGGGCCAGGCACCCCATAATGCCCTCAGGCTACTCTCACTCCTGGGCAAGCCCTGACGAGGCCGGTCCAATGGAAAGATCCATCATTCACCTGAATATCGCCGACTTTGCAGCAGCCGTGGAAATAAATCTTAGCCCTGCGCTTAAAGGATATCCCGTCATCATTGCCCCAACGGCAGCCCCACGGGCCGTTGTCTACGACATGAACGACCAGGCATATCAGGAGGGTATCAGAAAGGGCATGCCCCTTGCCCGGGTCAGGAAAATCAACAAAAGAATAAAAATCATCCCCCCGCGGTTCAACCAATATGAACGGGTAATGAAAGACCTCCTTAAACAGAGTCTTGCCTATACCCCGGCCATTGAATCCGGGCATTGGGACGGTCATATCTTTCTGGATGTCACCGGGACCAACAGACTTTTCGGCCCCTCCGTGGATCTGGCCTTCCGGCTCAAAAAAAAGATACAAAACAATTTTCGCCTGGATCCCATCTGGTCGGTAGCCACCAATAAACTGGTGGCAAAGGTGGCCACCCGCATGGTCAAACCCACAGGCGAATACATTGTGGGGCCGGGGGAAGAAGAAGCCTTTCTTGAGCCACTGCCCATCACCCTCCTCCCGGGCCTGTCCAAAGAGGACATCATTAAATTAAACACATTCAACCTCTTTTTTGTCTCCCAGATACGGCCCCTGACCCTTGAACAGCTTTCCATCCCCTTTGCCCACAGGGCCAGGCATATCCACTGCCTTATCCGGGGTATAGATACAACCCCGGTCTCCCACATGGAAAAGGAGGAGCCCATCCAGGCAGACCATGAATTTGCCGATGACACCAATGATGCCCTTCAATTAAAAAAGGCTATTTACCTTCTGGTTGAAACCCTGGGTTACACCCTGCGCCAGCGGCAGATGGTCAGCAGGCAGATTGCCCTGACGATCTCCTATTCCGACGGAGGCCGGCGGTCGATCACGGGAAAACTCACCCTTCCCACGGCCAATGAGATGATCATGTTCAAAAAGGCCACCACCCTATTATTCCGGGCATGGACCCGGCGAATCCGCATCCGCCACATCAGGCTGACCGTAGAAAAAGCAGTCAGGCCTGAACTCCAGGCCACATTGTTCGAGGAAAACCCCAAGGAGGCCAGCCAGGAAAAAATTTTTAAGGCGATGGATGAAATCCGAACAAAATTCGGCACCCGGGCAATAAATACAGGGCTGACCCTGGCAAAATCATCGATGATAAGCAGTTAAACCGCTATGATTCCCTTTATCCCCCTGACCCTTCGATCCCATTACTCCCTGATGTGGGGAACTGCACCGATAAAACAACTTTGCCGGCATGCCAAACATCTTGGATACCAAAGAATGGCCCTGACAGACACAGACAACCTCTACGGCATGTGGCCCTTTATTGCGGCTTGCAGGGATTTGGGAATTGAACCGATAATCGGGGCTGAGGTCACCGATCCCAAGCTGTCCCGCCGGGCAGTCTGCCTGGTTAAAAACATGGAGGGATACCGAAATCTTACCCAATTGCTGACCCGCCGCGCCAGGGACAAAAATTTTTCCCTGGAACAATGCCTGCCCGACTTTGGCAGAGGACTTTTGGTACTCACCCAATCCCCCCACCTCCTGGCCTCCTGGCATGAACAGAGCCTGGACCTGGCCGCGGCTCTCCCCGGCACCCCCTTGTCCCGCAGCCATCCCCTGTGCCGGACCGCCGGGAAACGTAATATCCCCCTTGTAACCACGCCGGACAATTTTTTCCTGAACCGGGGGGGCATACGGCTCCATTCCATGCTCCGGGCCATTGCCAATAACACCTGTCTCAGCCGCCTGTCCCCTTCTGACATGGCTATTGCCACGGCGTTCCTGGCATCCCCTGACCATTATCACCAAAAATTCACCCTCCTTCCCAAGGCGATTAAAAACACCTGGATGCTGGCGGAAAAGCTGACATTCAGGGGGCCAGATTTCGGGACGATCATGCCGCCCTTCAAAGGAAAAACCAACAAGGAGGCCTGTCTTTTGTTGCGGGAAAAAACCTTTCAGGGAGCTTTAAAGCGCTATGGGCAGAGTCTTCCGGGAAGGGTTATCTCCAGAATAGAACATGAACTGTCCATTATCTCACAAAAAAATTTTTGCGGTTACTTTCTAGTGGTCCAGAACATTGTGGAAAAGGCCTCCAGAATCTGCGGCAGAGGATCCGGAGCAGCCTCTATTGTGGCCTATTGCCTGGGGATCACCAATGTATGCCCGGTAAAGTACAATCTTTATTTTGAACGGTTTTTAAACCCGGGGCGTCAGGACCCACCGGATATTGACGTTGATTTTGCCTGGGATGAACGGGATGGTATTTTAAACTGGGTGTTGTCGGAATTCAAAGGCCACGCTGCCATGGTTTCAAGCCATGTGCTGTTTCAACCCCGAATGGCGGTGCGGGAAGTGGCAAAGGTCTATGGGCTGCCTGAACAGGAGATAAAAAAAGTATCCGGCCGCCTGCCCTGGTTCTGGAAACTTAATGAAGCCGGCAATGACCTTTTGGACAGGATTCAAAAAAAACCGGAATTCCGCATGCTGGATTTTCCCCAACCCTGGCCTGAAATCATGGCCTATGCCCAGGCCATCATCGGCACCCCCCGGTATCTGTCGGTCCACCCCGGCGGGGTTGTCATCACCCCGGACCCCATTGACACCTACGTGCCGGTGGAAACTGCGCCCAAGGGCATCCCCCTGATCCAATGGGAAAAGGAGGGTGCAGAAACAGCCGGCCTCGTCAAAATTGACCTTCTGGGCAACAGGAGCCTGGGGGTCATCCGGGACTGCATTGCAACCATTGAATCGGATACCATTGAATCAGGCGCCATTGAATCGGCCACCGGCAAATTCAAAGATTTTTCCAGGGGGGACCCGGAAGATGATCTGGACACCCAGCAGCAGGTGGCCCGGGGAAACACCATGGGCTGCTTTTATATTGAAAGCCCTGCCATGCGCCTGCTCCAGAAAAAATCCAAGGTCGGGGACTTTTCCCATGTGGTCATCCACTCCAGCATTATCCGGCCGGCTGCCAACGAATATATTTCAGCCTACCTCAAACGCCTCCACACGGGTGAATGGAAACCCATCCATCCCCTCATGGAAGAGGTTTTGGATGAGACCTTCGGCATAATGGTCTTCCAGGAAGATGTGTCCAGGGTGGCGGTTCATCTGGCCGGATTTACCCATTCCCAGGCCGAGGCCTTAAGAAAAATCATGTCCAAGAAAGACAAAACCATGGCCCTCAGGGATTATCAAACCAGCTTCGGCCAGGGAGCGGCCCGAAAAGGCCTCACCAATACAGATATCCAAAAAATCTGGGACATGATCATCAGCTTTTCCGGATACTCTTTCTGCAAGCCACACTCAGCCTCCTATGCCCGGGTTTCCTTCCAGGCAGCTTATTTAAAAACCCATTACCCGGCCGAGTTCATGGCGGCGGTCATCAGCAACCAGGGCGGATTTTATTCCACCTTTGCCTA
>PIVS01000750.1 GCA_003353855.1 Desulfobacteraceae bacterium | reverse complement strand
GGCGGTTTTGATATGGGAGACGGCATCGGACCGGGTGCCCACATAGAGGGTGTTGGCATCGGTGAGAAAGGGGGTTGCCTTTGTCCCCCGTATGGTCTGGATAATTTGTCTGATATAAATGGGCCGTATAAAAGAGGTGTTCCCCTGTTCGCCAAAATGGATTTTTACGGCGGTAAGATCATTTTTTGACAGAATCTTTTTGATTCCGGCTTTTTTTATCAGACGGCTAAGCTTTTGGGGAAGATTTTCCCGGGATGTGGCGGTCAGGTCCATGAAAAAAACATCAGCACTCATCTATTCCTCCTTGTGGTCCTTCGTGCGGTCTTTTTTAAGACCTCCGGGGACATTAAACAGATATTCCAAACCATTGCGTTTTATCTCATAAACGGCTCCCAGCATTTTCCCCAAATGACCTTCTGGAAATCCTTTTTGGGAAAACCATACCAGATAAGGTTCCGGAAGATCAACCAGACGAAGCCCCTTATATTTTCCAAAGGGCATTTTCATGGTTGTCAAATGAATAAAAGCGGCTTTGTCCGGTTGTAAGATCTGCATTATTTGCGTTAAGAAAAATTTTGGGTAATTAGGGTGGATATTTTTCTTCCGGCTGGAAGCTTTTTAATATACATTTCACACTTAAGGGCCTGGCTCTTTGTCATTTCATCACTTTTGCCAACCAGCGTTACCGGAAGTCTCCCCCTGGTGTACTTTGCCCCCTTACCGGCATTATGGGTGTCGATCCTGGCCTCAAGGTCATTGGTGATACCGCAGTACAAAGACAGATCAGCGCATTTTAATAAATAGACCTGCCAGTCTCTCACCTAGTTCGCCCCATTGATTTTATCCCTGAGCTTCCCGGCGCACTTGAATGTAACAACCCGCCTTTTTCCCAGCATCATGGATTTGCCCGTGGCAGGGTTTCTTCCCTTGCGCTGGGCTTTTTCATTTACCTGAAATTTTCCAAATCCTGAAATCATCATATCTTCTCCAGATACCAGGGTTTCTTTGATTATTTCAAGTAAGGTCTCAATGGTATCTTTTGCCTGGACGGGCGTGAGATCGTTTTCTTCGGAAATTTTTTCAATGATGGTTGTTTTGGTACAAGTCAATGTCGAATGGTTCCTTTATTAAGTATTTAAAATTTAATGGAATAATTACTTATATTGGAGAGGAATGTCAAGGGGTATAGAGCCTGAAATTTTTGTCTTTAATGAAAAGTTGGTTCGCCCAATGGATTTCATTGGTAGAATTTAGATAGATAGAGAAGGGGGCTTTGCCCCATGAATGGGGCAAAGCCGGTTAGGAGAAAGAGGCTAAACCATGGTTCGAAGAAGTCTGAAAAGTGTCTGCCTGGCAAGAATATCTCCGGAGATTATGCCCACCACTTTATTATCTTCCACAATGGGCATGGCCGATATTTCATGGTTTTCCAGCATGCGGATACAGTCGATGATGGTGGCATCGGGACCTGTGGTGATAACATCGGTGGTCATGACCTTTGTCAGAGGGGTGTCCATGGGCATTTGCGAGGCCATGGCCCGGGTGATATCCCAATTGGTGACAATGCCGATGAGTTTACCCTTTTCCGAGACCACATTGACGATGGATCCCGCAGCATGGACCAGAAGATTGGCAGTATCGGTAATGCTTTTGCCCACTTCAATGGTGGGGGCGTCGGCCATGATATCCCGGGCTTTCCTGGATTTTTCCATGGAAGCTATCCGTTGTACACTGATCTTTTCAGCAATTTCACAAGGAAGGCTGTCCGCATCCTTGCACAAACCGTCAATGAGTTCTTCCATGTTTCGCCGGATGACGGTTTCCAATTTTTTAATTGCAGATCTGCGTCGTTTTTCAGCCAGCTCTGCAAAATCATCTTGGTTTTTTTCCAGCCACCCCTCAATTTTTTGGGGATTTCCCAGCAATCCTTCCGGGATGAGCAGGTGATCCGGGGTGGGGATAATGCGCTCGTGGGCGGCATAGATCACCCCTCCGGAATTGACCAGATAATCGGTTGCAATGAGGGTTCCCCTGTC
>PIVS01000199.1 GCA_003353855.1 Desulfobacteraceae bacterium | reverse complement strand
GTCCAGGCAGGCGTTGCCCTTTCCCTGGCAGGGGACAGGCACCTGGCCGTCAAGGCCTTTGACCAGGCCATTAAAACCCGGAGGGATCCAAAGGGTTATTACGGAGATTACGGGTCTGACCTTCGGGATTTTGCAGCAGCCTATTATTTTCTGTCCACCTATTTTCCGGAGTATAAGAAGGCAGACCTGTTCCTCTTTGAGCTTACCGCCCAATTGGGCAACAGGGAATGGCTGAGTACCCAGGAGCGAAATGCCCTGGTCATGGCCGGCTCCACCCGGTTGCACAGCCGGGGTGAACCCTGGAATGCAAGGATTATTGCCGGAAAACAAAAAATTGACCTGAACCTTGATAAAACCCGGCAGCTGCTATTTGCCAGGGGCAGTGCTTCGGGGAATTTCGAAATTTTGAATACAGGGGAAGCAGATCTGTTCGTCAATGTGGTAATGTCCGGGTATCCTGCCCAGAAACCAGGACCGGTCAGCCGAGGGGTGAGTATCAAACGGCGGTATCTTGATATAGGGGGAAAGGTTCTGGAAAAAGCCAGGTTTAAGGCCGGTTTTAAATCCGGGGATCGAATCCTGGTGGAACTGACACTGGAGGCGGATAAACGCATGCCCAATTGTCTGGTGGTGGATATGCTTCCCGCAGGCATTGAGCTGGAAGATCCAACTCTTTCCGGCAGCACCCTTATGGATGATATTATGGTGGATAAAAAAAGAATGTCCCAATGGCAGGATGGGTATGTCACCAAGCACACCGAGTACAGGGATGATCGGTTTGTGGCCGCCCTGGATATCCGGGGCAAACAGGCTTTCCGGATCTTTTATCCGGCCCGGGTGGTGAGTCCCGGTGATTTTCTGGTGCCCCCCCCATTGGTGGAAGATATGTACCGTCCCCAGATCAGGGGGGTAGGGGATTCCCCTGATCTGATGAAGGTTGTGGCACCCTGATATGAACCGGATATGAAACTGACATGAAGACAGGCCGGCCTAAAATCTGCCTGGTTTTTCCTGTGGGGCTGATGGTGTCCCTTGTGATCCTCCTGACCTTCTTGATACTGGACCGGGCATTTCCCCTGTTGGTTTCAAACCGGCCCGTGGCAACCGTGGTAACCGCCAAGGACAATACCCCCCTCCGGGCCTTTGCCGATGATTCAGGGGTGTGGCGGTATCCGGTTTCAACGACCCGGGTTTCTCCTTTATATCTGGAAGCCCTGTTGACCTATGAGGATCGCTGGTTTTATTATCATCCCGGGGTAAACCCCTTTGCCATGATCCGGGCCCTGTTCCAGAATCTGGCAGAGGAGAGGGTGGTCTCCGGCGGTTCCACCCTGACCATGCAGACGGCTAGGATTCTCTATCCAAATACCAGAACCATCCCGGGCAAGATAAAGCAGATTCTCAGGGCATTTCAACTGGAGTATCATTATACCAAGGATGAGATTTTAAATCTTTACCTCATCCATGCCCCCTTTGGTTCCAATATAGAAGGGGTGAGGACCGCTTCTTATTCCTGGCTGGGAAAGGATATTTCAGAGCTGACCCATGCCGAGGCTGCTCTTTTGGCCGTCCTGCCCCAGGCCCCCAGCAGGTTTCGGCCGGATCGGCATCCGGACCGGGCGCGGATTGCCCGGGATAAGGTTCTGGATCGACTGGCGAGGTTCAAGGTCTGGTCTGAACAGACAATTATTGCTGCAAGACAAGAACCCGTGGTGGCCTTTCGGTTTCATTCCCCAATCGCGGCCCCCCTGGCATCACGGCGGCTCAGGTCTGAATTCCCCGGGGCCTCCCTGATCCACTCCTTCCTGGACTATGATTTCCAACTCCATGTGGCAGATATTCTGGGGGACTATATCACCACTCTTCCGGACCAGCAGTCCGGGGCTGTTCTTGTGGTCAACCATAAGAGCCTTGAGGTTATTGCCTATGTCGGATCAGCCGATTTTTCAAGCCAAAAAAGAAAGGGGCATGTGGATATGGTACAGGCCCTGCGGTCGCCGGGTTCTGCCTTGAAACCCTTTCTTTACGGGCTGGCCATTGATGAGGGGATTATCCATTCCCACTCCCTGCTGCTGGACACACCCAGATTTGGTAAAGCCTATGAGCCGGGAAATTTTTCCGGTGGGTTTGCAGGACCTGTCAGTGTTACAACGGCCTTGCAAAATTCTTTGAATATTCCCGCTGTCCAGGTATTGGAAGCCTATGGCCCCCAGAAATTTCATGACCGGCTCAAGCACGCAGGGGCCAGGTTAAAACTACCGGGTAAACCCAATTTGAGCATGATTCTGGGGGGGGTGGGCACGGATCTGGAATCCCTGGTCACTCTGTATACTGCCCTTTCCAGGGGGGGGCAGACCGGCAGGCCCAGGATCAACCAGGCAAACCCTGTCCAGGAACGTTTTCTCATGAGCCCAGGAGCTGCCCATATCACCCGTAAAATTCTGACCCGGCCCTTGCCAGGCCAAGAAGGGATCAGCCAGCTTGCAGGAGTTAAACCCGTGGCCTGGAAAACCGGCACCAGCTATGGATTCAGGGATGCCTGGGCCCTGGGGATTATGGGAGATTTTATAGTAGGCGTCTGGGTGGGCCGGCCGGATGGTTCCCCGTCGCCGGGCCAGTACGGGGCAGTCACGGCCATCCCCCTGCTGGGCCGGGTGTTGGAAAGTTTGCCCGAGCCAGATACCGGACCCGGCACCGGTGCAGACACCAAATTAGATAATGTGACACAAGATCTGCCGGACACGGTGGAACAGCAATCTATTTGCTGGCCTTCAGGATTATCCGAAGAGCAGCTGCCCGGTTCCTGTATGGTGCGCCACAGGGCATGGATACTCAACCACCAGATTCCCCCCACCCTGACCGAGAACCGTTCTGTGTCACCCGTGGGCGTTTCCCGTGGATATTCATCCCCGGGGTTATCCTCCCTGTTGCAGACGGTCTGGGTGGATCCCAAAGGTAACCGGGCCGGTCCCCTCTGCGGCGGGGTAAAAAAAATGACCATTGCTCTCTGGCCCTGGGGCGCAGAACCCTGGCTTCCGGCAAAATGGCGGCGAAACCGATTGATTCCACCGGTGTCTCCCAGGTGCCCGGATCTTGCTCCCATGGCCGGCAGCCGGATTAGGATAATTTCCGTCTCCGACGCCAGCCTGTTGACATCTCCGCCGGGCCAGGACATATCTCCCATGATCCCTCTGGAAACCCAGGGGGGCCAGGGGAGGCTATATTGGTTTTTAAATCGCAGGCCCCTTCATGGAAATGATCAAAAAACCCAGGTTGCTGGAAAATTCATGTCCATGCCCGGGCCTGGAACCTACCAGCTGGCTGTGATGGATGAGGCGGGTAATAGTGATATGGTTACTTTTAAAGTGATTTTATCCAACTCTCCTTGAAAAGAGGTTTTAACCCTTGATCTTTGCCAGATTATATCCGAAAAAGAGGTGTCGTGAATCTGGATTGAATAAAGGAGCATGGAATGAATATATGGGTGGATGCGGATGCGTGCCCTGTTGTGATAAAAGATATTTTGTACCGGGCTGCCGAACGAACCCGTACATTGGTAACACTTGTGGCCAACCAATCCCTTAGGATACCAACCTCTCCCTTTATCAAATCTCTCAGGGTGGGGTCTGGTTTTGATGTGGCAGATAATGAAATTGTAAAGCGAATGCAGCCGGGTGATCTGGTGATTACGGCTGATATTCCCCTGGCAGCCGAAGTCATCGATAAAGGGGGGCTGGCCCTTAACCCTCGGGGAGAGCTTTATTCAAAGGAAAATATCACCTCCCGCCTGTACGTAAGAGACTTAATGGATTCCTTCAGGGCAACGGGAATAGAAACCCAGGGGCCCCCTCCCATGAAGCAAAAGGATCGGGAGCAATTTGCCAATAATCTAAACAAATTATTGTTACCTCACTAGTCCCCCTGTTCGGGGACAGAAAGGAAAAACAATGGTCAAGGATTGTTTGTTCGCCTTCCCCGCAAAGGGTTCTAAGGGGCATCCCGTGGAAATGTTTTGAGGGGGATGATCCGGGCGTGTTCAAATCTGCATGGGCATCCAGCCAGACCAGTGCCAGGTTACCTCTGTGGAGGTGGTTCATAAAGGAAACAGGGGCCAGTTCAACCCCGCAGTCACCGCCGATGACCATGACAGATTTTGGATTTCGTTCTTGAATGGTCCTCTTTGCCCGGTCCAACTGGGACACAATGGGTTCATATCCCAGGATATCGCGGGAAACCACAAGTTGTTCTTTTTCCTTCACCGGGATGGGGAGAAAATTTATAGGGCAGGTATGGGCCAGACTGTTTGGCCCGTAGAACAAACGGTTGGACGGGCCTGATCCTTGCCATTGGGGGAATAAGAGGTTTAGGTGCGAGGGATGATTAATTTCCATTGATCTCCTTATGGTGTACGGCGGGTCCACTGTGACCTTGGTTATTTTTTATGCCCTTTAATATTTATTCTGTACAGGGGGTCTCCGATGAGCACCATTTTCCAGGATAGAAAGGGCAGGCTGACCATGTAGGATTCAGCCAGGGTGAGATAGCCTTCGGTGAGAAAAGTGAAAAAGATTTCAGGTACGGGAAATGCCTGGACATAGGGTTCTCCCGTGGGCCCGATGGTGGCGGCAATGCCATTGTCCAGCATTTTTTTGCACCAGACCCGGCTCTTGTTTTTCTTGAGGGTGGCAGCTTCGGAGCTTGCAATATGATACCCCACCGACCCCTTGGCCCATTTAAAGGCATCTATATAAGACTCAGCTCCGAATCAAAGGAGGCATTTTTGTCAAGGTTTATTTTTAAGCGTTTTATGCTGTTCTTTGCCTTCTTCAACGTTTTTTGAAGTGCCTGACGTTTTGACGGATCAAGGGCAGCCGCGGTGTTTAATCGTTTTTCAATGGTTGTTTTTTGATCATTCAGCCGGGCCATCTGCTGAATCTCGTCCGGGGTGTTTTTGGGCCCGGCAATTTTCAGGGGGACACCAAACACAGTCACCATGGCCCGGATAGAGAGATTTTCTTCCAGAAACCTGCGGATGGGAGGGATCGCTTTGGCCTCATATTCTAATCTCGTGCAGGTTTCCCTGTCCGTCATCCGGAGAACTACCAGGTTTTGGGGGGGGATCTTGCGCTGTTCCATGTAATAGGCTGCAAGCTCCCGGCTTTTTGCCGCATTCTTATTGCAAATGACCAATACCTCCTCCGGGGCCAGGGCCCAGGCAGCGGAGGTAAAAAAGAAACCAGCCAGAAACAGGGAAGTTGTCCATGTCAATATGGATCCCATGACAGGCTAAATTTCCCGGCTGATAATCCGCAGCCCGTTTAGGGTCAGGGACTGATCCACGGCTTCAATGGTCAGGGAAACTCCTGCAATGAGGGGGGCCAGGCCTCCGGTGGCAATGATGGTGGGTTCTGCATTCATTTCAACCTTCATCCGTGCCACCATCCCGTCCACCATGGCGGCATTTCCGTAAATGATTCCGGATTTGATGCTTTTAATGGTTTCGTCACCAATCACCCTTTCCGGAGCCTTGAAGATTTCCACCCGGGGAAGCCGGGATGCTCTTTGAAACAGGGCTTCAGCTGAAATCATTACCCCGGGTGCAATGGCCCCGCCCAGGTATTCACCTTTTTCAGTGATGGCGTCAAAGGTGGTGGCTGTACCAAAATCGACGATGATCAGGGCGGATTTATATTTATCATAGGCAGCCACTGCATTGACGATCCGGTCTGCCCCCACTTCATTGGGATTCTTGTACAAAATAGGCATCAGCCTCTTTACCGATGCCGGGTCGATCCACAGGGGGGTTAACTTCAGATATCGATCGCAAAAATCATTTAAGATGCGGACCGAAGAGGGGACCACAGAGGAAATTACGGTTTTTGTAATGCTGCCGGGATCAATTCCCTTGTCTGAAAACAGAGCATTGGCCAGCACATTAAATTCGTCCGCTGTATTATCCCGGACCGTGCGGATCCGCCAGTCTTCCTTGAGAACTTCCTTGTCATATACACCGATAACCGTGTTGGTATTACCCACATCAATAACCAATAGCATTCTGTGTCTCCTTTATTCAATTTTAACGGTAAAAACTTGGGGGGTGGCCCCTGTCATAATCAGATCCACGGGTACGTTTATATGGGCATGCCGGGCATATACCCCGGGCGCAAGATTTTTGAGATCCATAAAGGCATATACCTGATCCATAATTGCTTTATTGCCCAGTGTGTCAAAGGGACCTTTTATTTCCACGGTGATTACAGAGGGCTCAATCTTCACCCTGGAAGTGGTATTCCAGACCTGGATGGGAATATCGGTTATTTTTTTTTTCACCATTTGCTGCTGGATGGGGACGGTTACGGTGAACATGGTATGGCTGGAAGAATAGAGCAGGGGATTTTCAAGATCCAAAGGAAGATTTTTTTTAAATTTTTCCCCGGCACCTGCCAGATCAATGGGCTTGGTCTTTAACTGATCAATGCCGTTGATGAGGGACTCAGCCCCGGTCAGTTCGACAAAGGCCGGTTCACAGAAAGGTTCCAGAGCGATGTGGCCCTGGGCAGGTGTCCCGGTGTAGGGAACCGTGATTTTAAAGGTCTTGGTAACTTTTCTTTCCAGGCGGACAATCAGGAAGGAGGGGTTGATATTCAGGATTTTAATGCCTGAATCCATGGGAATCCGGGTTTTATCCACGGGCAGCATATATGAACCTGGTTCTATGGAGTCTGAATCCCCTGCCGGGTCAAATTCAAGATCCGTATACAGGTCTGCAGGATATAATATGGTTTGCCTGTTGATCAGTTCAATGAGGCGGGGATCGGCCTGGATCCGGATTTCAATCTTATCTGTGGGGTGATGGGTCAGTACCATGTCTTCCGGTATGTTGGAAAAATCGACCGGCAGAAGAAGGTCGGTTTCAACCGGTTCAACGGTGCATGCAAAAGCCAGAAATAAAATCAGAAACAAAGCCGGAAAAAGGCCAAAAATTCTTGACCCTTTTTTTTTAAAATCAGGCATTCCTGATGACATCAATAATGCGGGTAAATGAAATGATTTTTTCAACATCATGGACCCTGACAATATGGGCACCTTTAAAGACAGAGGCGGCAACCGCTGCCAGGGTTCCGTATTCTGTCTTTATATTATCCGGGCCAATGGGTGCGCCTTCCTTTTTGCTCAGAATCGCCTGGATAAATGATTTCCGGGAGGGCCCCATTAAAACAGGGTATCCAAGATCCGTAATTCGGTGTAAGTGATTGAGGAGCACCAGGTTGTGCTCAACGGTTTTGCCAAACCCAATGCCCGGATCCAGGATGATATTTTTTTTGGCAATCCCTTTGCTTCTGGCAAATTGGGCCCTTTTATCAAGATAGAGAGTGATCTCATCCATGAGATCATCGTAGTCCGGATCTATTTGCATATTTTCAGGGGTTCCCTTCATATGCATGAGAATGCAGGGAACCTTTTTCTCGGCCACAAGAGATGCCATGGCAGGGTCTTTTTCAAAAGAGGATATATCATTAATCATTGTGGCTCCGGCATCCAGAGCCGCCCTTGCAACTGCCGACTTTACCGTGTCAATGGAAATGGGGATATCAATCTGACTGGAAAGGATCTCAATCACCGGGATGACCCGGTCCAGTTCCTCTTGTTCAGACACGGGTTCTGCAAAGGGGCGGGAGGATTCTCCCCCGATGTCCAGAATATGGGCACCGGCCTTTGCCAGATTACGCCCCTGGGTAAGAGCCGTTTCAAGGGTATTATACATCCCCCCGTCGGAAAAGGAATCCGGGGTGGCATTTAAAATGCCCATGATACAGGCGCAGGATCCCAGTTCAAGGCGAAACCTGTCAAACTCGAGGGTATATGGCATGCTGTTTTCCCTATTCCTTTACCTGATCTTCCGGGTCTATATCTTTTTCATCCTCTTTTGTGTTTGGATCCTTTGAATCATCCGGAGTTTCCTCTTTTTCATCCTCGACCTCGTGCAGGATTTTAATGTTTCTCCGGCCGAAAAAGTCAAAGTCAGGCCTCAATCCGGCAATGAGATCATCCAGTTCCGGTCCCAGGACCGTTTCTTTTTCAATGAGCAGCTCGGTGAGACTATGGAGGATATCCATGTTTTCTTCCAGTGCCGTTTTGGCTTTCTGGTAGGCACGGTCAATTATTATGGCAATTTCGGAATCGATTTTCTGGGCAGTTGCCTCGGAATAGCTTTTTGCCTGGGTCATTTCCCTGCCGATGAAAATATTGTCATCATGGTCTTCATAGGAAAGCGGGGCCAGGCTGTCACTCATACCAAAGCT
>PIVS01000198.1 GCA_003353855.1 Desulfobacteraceae bacterium | reverse complement strand
TCTCATGGCCTGCCTCCCTTTTGTTTATGGCTCTGAATTGTATTTCTTATACAATTTAATCCACGCTTGCAAAAAAGGCAGGTTATTTTCACTTTACGTGTCAACCATAATATCTATTTCATTTCATCCTTTTGAGATATTTTTCATTAATTTTTGTCATGATGTTATCCTATGATTCCTTTAAGTTTTTCAAGCTCTGCAAATTTATTTATCAAATCCTTGCCACCGTCGATATTTCCCAGTTCCAGGAAGTAACTTTTAATACTTATCACCTGGGCATTTGGAAACTCAATATTTTCACAGATTTTTTTGTGAAGGCCTGTGTCCTCATCCAGCCATATAACTTTTAGCAATGGTGCTTGATGCCCATAACGAAATAGTTTTTTATATGCGGTATTCTCAGAAAGTGTAATTTCGAGCCAAGTGCCGTCAGTAAGAACATAATCAGGGTTATAAAAATCATGAGTTCTAATTTTAAGATCATACTTTGATGCAAAATTAAGATACCACTTATTCATTGTTATGTGGTTATTATCAGGTGTTACATGGTCAAAAATTGGCTCTGGCTTACTATAAATCTTTAAGGTTTCCAACATGCCTTTCACGAGTAGTTCAAAGATTCTTCCCCTGGTTCCGGTTCTATGAATGATTTTCAATTCATCAAACCTATCTTCCATGAAGGCATCGATTATTTTAATCCACTTTTTCTGACGTCTTGATGAGATCGATTCTGAATATCGATTTGGCTTTCTGATTTTTGAGCTCATAACATCTCATTTTTCATTATCAAAGTTTATCTGATAAATTCCGTCCAACGTTTCCACATTTTTCCATGCTTATTATCCAAATTTTCAACAGCATCATCAAAACTTCAGGCCAGATTTAATAAAAACAAATCCATCCTTCATTTTCAAACCTTCCTTTTGCCATAACGGTAATTCACTTAAAAATTTTATAAAAGGTAATGCGAGGCATGAAAAAACCCCAAAAGGTAATGAGGTCTACTACAAGGAGAGGAAGAAATGTAAGAAAAAAAATTGCCATCCAGTTCATTCCGAGAAACTCAAGGAAGGCGGCAAGAATTCCTGTTTTGGCATGTCCTATCACACGGCCACAGAAAAAAAGGCCCCACAGGATCACTCCTGCTCCGATTAACAACTTTTTGGATATGTGCTGTTCCACAAAAGGAACAGAGGAAGCTCTCCAGAAAACATAGACATGCATAAAGGTACAAACTGAAATTAAGATGGTTCCGAACATGACTCTCCAGTAAATGAATAGCTTATATGGATGTCAGCACAAAAGGAGTCAATGGCTCCTGATGCTTCAATACGTTGATTACTCATGGCGCAAGGCAACAATAGGGTCTACACGGGCAGCACGGGCAGCAGGATACAGACCAAAGATGATACCGATCCCGATGCTCACGGTCAGGGGCAGGAGTATTCCTGCGGGGGTGATGACCGTGGGCATTTTTGCGAACCAGGTGATAAACCAGGGGATGACAATGCCCAGCATAAGACCGATGATACCGCCGATGGTGGAAAGAACCACTGCTTCAATGAGAAACTGGATAATGATCTGCCTGCGTTTGGCACCGATGGCCCGGCGGATACCAATTTCCCTGATTCGCTCGGTGACAGAGGCTAGCATGATGTTCATGATCCCGATGCCTCCCACCAGCAGGCTGATTCCGGCAATGGAGCCCAAAACAATGTTGAAGGTTCGTTTCGTTGCCTCTGCTTGTTTAAGCAGGGCCAGGGGAACATTGATCTGGTAATCTTTCTTTTTGTGAAACAGAGTCAGCATCCGTTCAATCGCCTGGGCGGTTGGTTCCACGCTGGCCAGGCTGTCCACCTGGACGATGATCTGATGGAGTTCAACTTTTTCACGGAGTCTTGATCCTGCGGATATCTTCATGGTCACATCCCCGAAATAGCTCTTGGCAGTGGTGATAGGAATGTAGGCATCAATCTCCTTATCAGGGATCTGCATGGTCCCGGCCTGGCCGGTTTCACTTTTAATAATGCCGACAACCTCAAAACTGTTTCCCCCGATCCGGATGCTTTGACCGATGGTGTTCATGGTTGCCAAAATTTTTCTGGCACCAAATTCTGTCAATACCACCACGGCTGTTTTGTTTTCAATGTCTGTCCGACTAAGTCTTCGGCCGCCAAGGAGTTCACGGGGAATCACCTCAAACCATTGCGGGGCGGTTCCCACAACTCGAAGTTCAAGGGATCTCTTTCCAAGCCGGGATTCCTTTCGCATAAGTTTCACAGGCACATCCTTTTTAACGGATGCAAAACTTTCCTGTATCCTTGCATGATCCTGGTAGGTCAACCCGTAGATGCTAATAAATGAACGCGTTGTGCTGGAAGCCTCTTCTTCCACAGATTTGACAGATGAAATAATAATGTTGTTGCTCCCCAGCTTCCTGATTTGTTCCAGGGCTTCCTTGCTGGCACCTTCACCAACTGCCAGCATGGCCACAACACTGCCGACACCGAACACCACGCCCAGCATGGTTAGAAAAGACCGCAGCTTGTGAAGCAATAAGGTCTCAATGCCGGATGTAAGTTCCCTGAAAAATTTTATCTGTCTCATATCAGTTCCCTTCAATCTCTTCGATACGCCCATCTTTCATATAGAGCCGATTCCGTGCATAATCAGCGATATGGTTTTCATGGGTCACCATTATGATAGTCTTGCCGGCCAAATGGAAGGTTCCCAGCAGTTCCATGATCTGTTGACTGGTTTTACTGTCCAGGTTTCCAGTGGGCTCGTCTGCCAGAATCAGATCCGGATTAGTGGCCAAAGCCCTGGCAATGGCTACGCGCTGCATCTGGCCACCGGACAGCTCTGACGGCCGGTGAGCCAGTCGATCTTCAAGGCCCACCATGGCGGCAAGTTCCCGGGCATGTCCCGCGCTTTTTTCGGCATCCCAACCCAGGTAGTAAAAGGGCAGCTCAATATTACGCTGTACGGTTAGCTGGGGAATCAGGTTGAAACTCTGGAAAATAAACCCCAGATGCCTGAGACGGATCTCGCTTAAGGCATCATCCCCATGGTCACTGATATCTTTTCCCTGGAACACATACCGGCCACTGGTCAGTCGGTCCAGGCAGCCAATAATATTCATCATGGTGCTTTTTCCGGACCCGCTGAATCCCATGATGGCCCAGAAGCTTCCCCTGGCAAATGCCACATCGACCCCTGCGAGGGCTGCAACTTTCTGATTGCCCATGGTGTATATCTTGTGGGCGTTTTCAAGCCGGACAAGAATATCCTGCTTATTGTCTGATAATACGGTTTCCATGGGATTACTCAATAGCCTTCTGCTTCTTCATTCGTTTCCTTTTGGTCGGTGCTCCGGTATCGGGTATATTGACAGCGTCTTTCCCAGGTGCCTGATAATCCACCCCTGCTGCCTTGAGCGGTGGCGTGAGCAGAACAATATCTCCTATTTTAAGCCCTTTGATAACATGAATCATCCGGTTGTTGTCAAGGCCGGTCACAACCGCTCTGGGTTCAAACTCCGAACCGTTTCCAACGTACACCGTGGGATTTCCTGCAATCTGCAGCACCGCCTGAACAGGGACAAACATGACATCGGTATAACTTTCAATAACAATTTCCACCTGGCAGCTCATACCGGTCCGGATGGCACCGTCATTTTTATCAAGAAAGATTTTCGTGGTATACACCTTCAGATCAGGGTTCATCCAAAGGCTCTGGGCATCCGGGAGCGGTGCAATATGGTTGACCCTGCCGGAGAACTTTCGGCCCGGCAGTGCATCCACGGTCACGACCACGGGCAGGCCCACAGTTACCTTTTTGAGATTGTATTCATGAATGGCAATCTCGGCATTGCTTGAATTGGCCGTGGGCAGATAGATCAGTTCCTGGCGTTCCCGGATATCCTGACCTTCCTGAAGCGGTTCAACTCTATGCCGGAACCCGCCGCTCTGGGCACTGGTGGCATAAATGACAAGGCCGTCGGCAGGGGCAAAAATCTTTGTTCGTTGGATCTGCTCCTGGAATTTTTTCAGTTTGTCCTTCTGGCGCTGATCTTCTGCCTTCCGGGCTTTGAGTCCTGCCTGGGCCTGAACCACATCTGCACGGGCCTTGCGGCGGGTCCGCTCCAGGGCCATTTGTGCCTGCCTGACATCGCTTTTGCGCTGGGCCAGATTTCTTTTATAGGTGTAATTGACCAGAAGGTCCCGGTTGTTTTTTGCCAGTTCAAGATCCAGGGCTTTTTTCTTTTCTGACAGCTGATCCGCTGCAAGCTCTGTCTGGGAGATGTATTTTTCATCATTCAGGGTCTGGGACCATTTCAGGGTATCCCTTGCCCGGGTGAGTTCTTCTTCAGCAAGGGTAATCTCGGCCTCGGCTTTTTGCAGGTCATTGGGATATTCGCCTTTTATATATTTTTTCAAATCCTGATTGGCAAATTCCAGGGTCAGCAGGGCAAGGTCTATATCGCTGGTTGCCTGGTTCTCAGCTACAGCAAGATTTTCTATGGCATTAACATAGGCGGCTTCTGCATTCTGAACCTTAATTTCCTGGTCAATTTTGGTATCCATCAGCACGCTGGCATCCAACTCCACAAGCAAATCGCCTTTTTTGACTTGATCGCCTTCGGGAATCAGGTAGATAATCGACGTCTTTCCTTCCACCTCATTTTTGATGATGATCTGCTCCCTGGCATTAATGGTTCCTGATTCAACGATATTGATGGTGAGGGGGCCGGGTTTCACAGTAAAGGTCGGGGCCCGGGATATATCTGTCTTTGACCCTGTCAGTCTGGTCCCGGCCAGGGTCAGGGCAATTCCTAAGATAACTGCCGCAGTACTCCAGATAAAAAACTTATTTTTCAGCATTCTCTTGTGCCTCCGGGGAATATTCCTGCCACAGACCCGTGTCTGTGACGGTAAGGACTCCCATGTCACGCTGGATTTCCAGCTCTGCTATTCTATAATTCACACGGGCCGAGGTGAGATCATTCTGGGAGGCAAGCAGCGCATTCTGGGCTTCTAAAAGATCCCGGGTCTCAGCTCTTCCTGCATCCATGAACAAAGTGATACTTTTCACACGCTTTAAGGCAAGGGATACGGCCTTGGCCTGGATATACAGGGTTTCCCTCGCTTCGAGCAAATCTCTGAGCCAGTTGCGCACCGAAAGTTTCACGGTATCTTCAAGGCTCTGAACACTACGCACCGCCTGCTCCAGTTCGATAAAACTGTTGCGGTAAGTCACTGCCTCGGCAGTTCTCTCAAAGGGCAGATCCAGGGTCAGCAGGGCAGAAAATACCCCATCATCCGTGCGAAGTCTGGCGTTGGAAAGATCTGCAGTGGTGATGGTCCGCCGCTCACCTATGGATGCCGATCCCAGGAGGGTCAGTTCAGCACCCAGATCATCGGCTGCGACAACCACAGCCCGCTGGGCGTCAAATACCTTGCCCTGGGCAACCCTCATGTCGAGCCGGTTGGCCAGGGCCAGTTCAATGGCAGCCCGGGCAGAAAGTTCCAGGGGACCGGCCTGACTGGTATCGGGTTCTAAAAGAAGGACCGACGCATCCGCAGGCAGGTGGGCTTTTACCGGTGTTGATTTCCTTTCTCCGGCAGCACCGTTATCGGAAGAACTCATGCCAGGTATTTCTGCCAGACGTTTGAGCTCATCCGGGTCCAGGCTGATGTCGGCATCGGGCGGAATCCCCAATAGTTTTTTAAAAGAATCGATTTGTTTTTTATACTGCTCCTGAGCAGATACCCACCGTTGACGGGCGGCAAGCTCATTCTGTGACGACTGATCCACCTCAATCTCCTTGAGCCTGCCGGCATCTGCCAGACGTTTGCTCCGGCGGGCCGAAACAATTCTGCTCCGGTAGTCTTCCTGGACGTTTCTTACGATGTCCAGCTGTTTCAGGATGGTCAGGTAATCACTGCCAACCGTCACGGCAAACTCCTTCTTGAACCGTTCAAATTCTAGAAGAGCATAGACCACGTTTCGTTCAGCCTGTTGCAAAGGTTCAGTAACAATATGCCGGCCCGATCCCCTCAACAGCGGAATGGACAGGCTGACATCCCCTGCGAGCCCAAATGAAGAACTGCCGCCTCTGGTGAACAGTGTTGCCAGGTCAAACGCCAGGGCGGTTGTCAGTTGCATCCCGTCCTCAAACTGCCGGGTTCCGGTCAGTTTTGAACTAGTAAGGGCTCCTTGTTCGGTCGGATCTTTTGAGGCATCAGACCTCACAAGGCTTTGGATCTGACCCTGTAAACTGTTTCGAAAACTGTCCTGTTCAAGATACAAAACCAGGGCTGCCTGGAATACAGCCTCTTTTTTCGTTTGGAAATCAGAACTGTTCCTTGCACCGACTTCCAGGGCTTTGACAAGGGAGAGTGTCAGCGGTTCGTCCATGGAGGAAAGTGCCTGCCATTGGGATTGGGACCTGGAAGCATTCGGAAAACCGTCTTCCGGCCAGTGCGCCACAGGGGGCAATTTATCCGTGCCCAAAGAAGCCGGGCCTGTACTGGGCAGGGATGTATGCTCAAGCAACTGCCGACGCAGAGTGTCGCTGGGTCTCTCAATACTGAAAGGGCCCTTTCTGCCCAGGGCCTGTTCCTGCTTTTCGGCTATGATGCCCTGGGCTTTCTGGTCAACGTCAACCCTGTAGGCGCCGGGAGTTCGACACCCTGACAGAATTGCAACTGCCGCCCATATCAGAATCACTGCCAGGCATGGTCCGGCCAGATCCCGGTTCAGGGGGATCATAATCCTGTCCATCCTAAGTTCTTACCCATGCCAGACTCCTGTGTCTTCCGGTTCTCCGGAAATAGTACAGTGGTTTCTCAATGATATTTATCCATTCTTACAGCAGTTGATCTGTTAAAAAAATTATAGAAGTCAATTCAACCAAAGAAACAGTGCCAATGATTCTATCTGCAATTCACAGGAATTTTCCATATTGCTTTGAAGCCGATAAGGGAAAATTCCATTCACATTTAATGATCTGTCTCACATAATCTTATGTTTTTATCAAGTGGTTTTTTTTGCTCGTGAGTATTTATAGATGGTACGCTTTGTTTATTAGGAGCTTCACCCTTGAGCGAAACTATTACCCCAAAATGGTTGAGCCATGACTCTGTGTGAGATTGGCTGAAAAGCTCTCACAAATTCACGCCATCAATCATTTTGTAAAGTACCGGTATCATGTGTGACGAGTAAATTTTCCAATGGAGCGACAACTACCAAAAGAAGTATGCGGGGATCAGGATTTAGGCGAAAACCACTTTTTTAAAGTGTGTGTTGCTTTTCAAAAAAATCGGTTGTGCAATGGCATACTTGGTTTTTCAGCTTTTCAAACTCCCCGGGAATTCCAATAAAACCCTTTCATCATCTTCTTTGAGCATCTTACCCTCCATGAAGATCTCACGGTTCTTTGTGAATTTAAGGGCATTGTCCACAAGGTTCATCTGGTTTTTGACCAGGTCCGTTGTCATGAGAATTTCTACCATCCCGGCAATCCCGTTTATGGAGGTCCTGATTTCCTTTATATCCTTGCTCGGAAGCAGTAGCACATCCTCTTCTTGCGCCTCAAATATATCCTGATTTTGGTTTATCTGTTCAAAGGCCTGATGGCAGCCAGGGAGACAGTCAGTGTAAAACAGGGAATTCGCACTCTACATTTTCAGAACCATGAAAACATAATCTCCCTGGTTGATATCTATGGTCAAGTTGGCCCCCCGCCCTTCTGCATAACGGATCCAAAAAGGCCTGTCATTGCTTCCGCATTCATAATCGGGATAGGATTTTCCGGTTTTCCCATTTCTCCAGGAAAGAATCATGGGGTAATCACATCTTTCAAAGGCTGTTTTCTTTGCCAGTTGTTTGGCCTTTAAAAAATCAAAATCATCCTCTGCTATATCAAACTTTATATATTCTTTGGACTGATTTTCTGTTGTAGTAAATATCTGTCCCATAAAAACCTCCTTATCCATCCATGTTGTATTCAATCCAATAAATTTTATCCAATCAATGTTAGGCTAGGGGTTATTAAGACTAATATAAGGACAAATTTGGAATTGACAATACAGATCAATCCACGTAGAACCCATTACCATGGGGTATAGGAGAAAAAAAAAGAAAAAATCGCTCCAGGGTAGGATTTGGGGCTGGATTTGGAAAACTTTTTTTAAGCTTCTCCTTGTTCTGATCTTTTTTTCCGTTTCCCAGGTTCTGATTTTCAAGTATATGGATCCCCCGGGCACCGTCAACATGATCTGGGAAAAAATACTTTCCCAGCGCAG
>PIVS01000749.1 GCA_003353855.1 Desulfobacteraceae bacterium | reverse complement strand
TTGTTTTATTCATAATTGATATTCCATACATCATTTATTCGATATTCAAACACATCAACCCTCTGATATTCAAGAATTTATATACGTTGTCCCATAGCATATAGACCGAATTTTTTTTATTCGGTCTATATGCCCGAGAAAACTTTCGAGGGGTGTATGGACAACAATAATCCTTTACAGAATATCAAATACTCTATATTTTGAATATCAAAACTATAACTTTACAGGAATATCAAACATGCTCTTAACTGAATATCAAATAGCCATTCTCAAGCAAAATCGTGAGACACTTTCTAAAATCCAGGAAAGAACATCTGATCTCTTACAATATCTTCCGACCAACAAAAAAACCATCAAGAAATACAAACAAATTTATAAGAATATCCGACTTCAGCCAGGCCATGATTTGGTCCAATATGCCATCGATCACACTCTGGAGGAAAACACATTTTACCAATATAAGGCCGGCTATCAATATTTTCTGGCCAAAGAAATTGACAGGCAAATAGAAAATTTTAAAGCAGATCCGACAGACGAATCTTATCGGGAGATCGAGCTGGAATATCAGGATTTCACGGACCTTTGTTTGAGAACCGTAGACCCAGATTTAGATCCCCAGGCTCCGGATGATTATTGTTCTTCCCAAGAATATAAAAATAAGGGCAACAAGGAATTCTCTTTGTACCCCAGGGAAGAGGTCATTGAAGAACGGAAAAAGCAGGGATCAAAGAGACGTAAGAAAGGCAAGAAGCACTCTATCTGCCGGCTTCAAAAAGATTGGCAACTACACGTTATGGAAAACCTGGAAGAGGCAGATCAGATGCCCTTCCTTTTGTCTGCGCTTACCGGCTGCAGACCTGCTGAACTTGACAAAAAGATTGAGATATCCAAAGTGCCTTCAACTGGTTTTGTCAAACTCAGAATTCTTGGTGCTAAGCTGAGCAAAAGGAAAGGCCAGGAATGGCGAGAAATTACCTTTGACCCCGGGAAAAACCTTTTTGCCAGGATCTTAGAAGATAAGCTGTCACACGGTGAGTTGGTTCCAAAAGACCTCAAAATTAAAGAGAAGCAAGCCAAGAAAGGGCCTGGCGGGAAAAAACGATGGGAAAACAAAAGGCCACTGGATGATGATCAACGCATCCAAGCATATTGCGACCGGGTCCGGTACGTTATGCAACGGAAACTTGGTATGACGAACGTATCACCTTATTCTGTCCGTCATCAAGCGGCAAGTGACTTTAAGATGGTCATCAAAGACCCGAGATACATTTCAAAAATGCTTGGCCATCGTTCTTTTAGGATGATGGACCACTATGGCCGTTCCAGCTACGGAAGGGGGGGGGGCAGGGGGTCATTGAAGTTGATGCTGCCCATAAAGTTATAATCAAAACACATCAACTCGATTATATGGCCGAAGTCAAAGACACCGGCGCTGATCAAGAACCACGGACAAACAGTCCGTCTTAATAGTAAACCCTTTCCCCTGGGCACCCACACGCACGTCAACGGGGGATACCCCAGATGAGCCACTGCCCGGATGATCAAAGAAGGGCATTGATATCTCATGTTTTGGTATGGCGTTTGGTATGGCATTTTTTCTGGGAAATATGGAAATTTGAAGATCCCCACTATTGGAGGATTTTGCGTGAATTAAGGATGTGTGAAAGTCAAAGTCCACTGTCTACGAATCAGGGAGATGAGGAGCAAATCCCACCGTCGGAAAAATTCTATAAAAAATCATTTTTTGTTCGTTATTCTTAATTTTTAAATACAATGTTCATCAAGGAGAAGATAGGACTTTGGTAGAGTTTTGGTAGAGTTTTTGGCGTCATTTTTTCTTATAAGTATCTGATTTTATAAGAAAAAATGGCGGAAGTGCATGGGAATCGAACCCACCCGCCAGGGTCTTAGCCCGGCACATCGGATTTGAAGTCCGAGGGCCCCACCAGTGAGCCGCGCACTTCCGCATCAAAATAAGAAAAAAACAATACACCTGAAGAGCCTTATTTGTCAACCCATTTTACAGATTTCCATTTCAAAA
>PIVS01000748.1 GCA_003353855.1 Desulfobacteraceae bacterium | reverse complement strand
GCCATGGCCACCCGGGTTGATTTTACAAGTATCCGCCAAGCCACAGACACCCACTGGTCTGTCTGGTCTGCGGGCTTTTTAGGCGCCTTTTATGTCACAGCGGCAATCATTTTGACACCACGACTGGGAGCATCCATGACCTTCGGCCTTATTGTGGCAGGCCAGCTTGTGATGGCGGTATTTATGGATCCTTTCGGTCTTTGGGGTGTGCCGGTTCAGCATCTCTTTTAAAGAAAGACTCCCTTTTCTGGTTGGTCACTCCCCGGATAAACGCCACGGAATCTGGTATTATAACCGGGGCTCAAATACTTCACCCATTTGATACCCACAGGTCTTGTTCACTGTTTGAATAATATCAAACATGAGACCTGATTCTTCAAATTCTTCCATGGCGGCATTTACCAATTTCAAGGTATGTTTCCAGGAAGGTTTCTTCTTGGAAATTGCATAATACAGGTGATTATACTGAATCACAGGCTGAACCACTTCAATGCTCTGGAATATTCTTGTTTTCTCATTTTGGGAAAGCATTCCACTGGCAATATTGAACCTGATGACCGCAGGATCGCCTATGATTAGATTGCTCCTATTGTTTATCAGTTTTTTTATGTTCATCAAATCATCAACCGAGTTGCTGATATCAAAAAAATCCATGTCCATTAATACGTCAAATTCAGGTGTGTTCTGGTACCCTCGGACCACCCCTATTTTTTCATTTTCAAGATTTAAAAGGTTACCTTTGTATCGATCCGCTTCTCCTTTTCGTTTCATAAATACGATGGGTCCGCCGGGTAGTTTTCTGGACAAGGCCAGATGTTCCAACCGCCTGGTGCCTTCATAAACATCAGAAGGCGCTGTGGGTTCAATAAAATATTCAGGGTATAAAATATCAACCGATCCTGCTTCAGCCATTCTTATGGTCCGGGCCCAGGGCAAGAAGGTGGCGGTTATTTCGTAACCACGGCTGGCCAAAAGAGCTATGGTCAACTGCTGGATCCAGCCTTGCTTACAGATATTTTCTCCAATATAGGGCGCCCAGTTGAGGGTTGTAATACTGATCTTGTGAGGAGCCCCTTTGTTGAACACATAGGTATGTAATGCTGTCTTTTCACCGGTGATTGAAAAGGGACGGCCTCCATACTGAAATTCCACATTAATGCGACCCCTTGAGTCAGATGCCCTTAAGGCATTTGACTCAAGGGCACAAAGACTCAACAAGAAGCCGAGGATAGCAAAACATGTGTATTTATAATATTTGTGTATCATACTGATATCTTCTCAAGGTGAAGGGCACTCTTATGCAGTCTCTCCAAACTGTGACATCATTTTATCTTGCACGCGCTGGGTCACTGCAGCCCCCACAGCCACAGCCAGTTTTCCCCACAGGGTGCGACCTGTCTGGTACCGGAACTGAAACCAGCGTTCAAGAAAGGCAATACAGCCGGGAATGGATTTATTCCTCAAGGATACCAATTCATACTCGATGCCGGTATTTTCCAAAACCGTTTGGACCAGCTTCATTCCACCAGATGTGCCTTCTTTACGCGTACTTCCCGAGATGCCTAAAATTTTCATTTCATTCTCCTGTTCTTATGATTAAATCCCAGCACTATTTTCAGCCGCGGTTCAATATCCTGTGCAATGGCAATACACCCATTCCCCCTAAAGTTTCGGTGAATTCAAATATTTGCGCAGAATACAATATTCTGGGGGCGCCGTCCAGAAACGGATAAAAATAATGGTAAAATATAAATTTTCCTTGCGCAATAAGAATAACCCATGTATGATTCTAAATTTTCGATGCGTTCTGCCGGCACTCCGGCATTTTTTTAAGGAATCCCAATGTCCCAAGATAATTTACCCTTGACCGGGTTTGACGAAATGAACCTAAGCCCCCTTGTATTCGCAGCAGTGCAGGACGTGGGCTATACCACACCCACACCCATCCAGGCCGCAACCATTCCCCATCTCATCCAGGGAAAGGATATGATAGGCCAGGCCAGGACCGGTACCGGCAAGACCGCCGCCTTTGCATTACCCCT
>PIVS01000747.1 GCA_003353855.1 Desulfobacteraceae bacterium | reverse complement strand
GTTGTGGGGCTCATTGGAATGCTTGCCGGGCAGGGTGATTCTGCGATCATTATGACGACCATCCCGGTTGCTCTTACATCAACCCTTTATGGTATCGTGCTTGCCAATTTTTTGTTTTTACCCTTTGCTGCAAATATCCGGGAAAGAACTCTTCAGGAGCTTTTTCTTCAAAAAGTTATTTTAGAAGGTGTCCTTGCCATGTCAGATGATCTCCATCCAAAAATGATGGAACGCAAACTGGTGTCATTTTTAACGCCATCTGCAAGGAAGGGGAGGTTTGTATCCTATGAAAAAATAAGCCAAAAATTAAACTTATCAGAAGAAGTCCGGGAAAACGGATGATCGTTTATCCCTGGGATAAGAAAATATGAATATGTTGGAACCTGTGAGACAGATACTGCCCAATGTAAAGGATTTTAAAAAATTCTGGAAAGAAACCGGGCCTTTTAAATATGCCCTGACCAGTCATGAATTTCCACCAATACTGCTGGAACCGGAAGAATGGATATTTGGCAATGACATTAATTTGCTGTTAAAAGAGTTGATGCAGTTTGACCAAAAAAAAATGGCCTTTGTTCAGGCTCCCTTTAATCCGAAGAATAAGAGCATTTTAAGGCCGGATAGCTTAAGCCCCTGGAAGATAAATAATTTTCCGGAACAATGGAATATGGCTGTTTGCGATGCCTTTGTGCCCGAAGGGCATTTAACCTGTTTGGTAGTGGAGGCAAAGGGCTTAAAGGATCTGGACGGTGCAGCAGACCCCTTGGAAGGCTCTCTCCCGGGAGGAGGGATGGATAAACAGGATGTGGAAAAGGCTTTTTTCAATCTGCTCGAAAAGGAGGTGGCAAAAATAGGCTACCTTTTGTTAAAGCCTCTGGGCAAGTCAAAGTATGCATCAACAAAAGACTATCTTTTGGAGTGGGAGGAGGATGAAAAAGAGGCGGGACTGATCTGAGCTACGCCTCATCTGTTTTTTTTAAAAAAAGTTCCATAGAAGTCCTTTATAGTCAATCCCTGCCCCCTGGAATCTTTTTGTGCCGTATTTCATATTACCCTCCAGAACATAGAGGCGGTTGTTCGATTGTACACGCCATTGATGGAAAAACTCTGAGACGCTCCCATGATAGATCAAATGAAATCACAGCAATTCCCAACCTATTATAACTTCTTGATATTTCATGGCATCATAACAATAGATGCCATGGGCACACAAAAACGTGTAAAAACGAAAAGGCTGAATGCAGCGATGGATCAGAAATATCAGGAGGAAGTCATGTTCGGGTGATCAATGTGGTTGGTAAAACCATAAAAATTTTGTAGATATTACTTGCGTCTGGCCTAGGTTAAACGACTATCATTTTTTTGGGGACTATTATAAGGTAATATCGCAAAAATGATTGCAACAAACATGATTGACCTTGGGAAACCACCCGGGCAATCCAAACCATTGGAGTATTAAAGATGTCAAAAAAGAAAAAAGAAGCTACATTGATGGACAAGATCGTATCTCTTTCCAAACGGAGAGGGTTTGTGTATCCCGGATCAGAGATTTACGGCGGACTTGCCAATTCCTGGGACTTCGGCCCCCTTGGTGTGGAGCTGCTCAACAACCTTAAAGCAGCTTGGTGGAAAAAATTTGTCACTGAACGGCTCGATATGGTTGGTCTTGATGCCGCTATTCTCATGAATCCGGATACCTGGGTGGCATCCGGCCACGTGGGCAGTTTTTCCGACCCCCTTATGGATTGTAAACAGTGTAAATCCAGGGATAGAGCGGACAAATTAGTGGAGGGCTGGCAGTTTGATAACGACTCCGAGGAAGCCCCGGAAAATTGGGCCGCCGAAAAAACGCCGCCCCAGGATATGCTGGATTTCATCAACGATAAAAATATCACCTGCTCCAAATGCGGAAAGCTTGACTGGACCCTGCCCAAAGCTTTTAACCTGATGTTCAAAACCCAGCAGGGTGTTGTGGAAGGTGAAGGGAAAGACATCTATTTGAGGCCTGAAACCGCCCAGGGAATCTTTGTGAACTTTAAAAAT
>PIVS01000197.1 GCA_003353855.1 Desulfobacteraceae bacterium | reverse complement strand
AATGGAGGAAAACCTCCTCTTTGCAGCGGACATTTATGAAACGGCCTGACCTGTTTGAAACACAAGTCCCTAACGCCGAAGAAAAAGAAATTTTAAGGCAATGGTGCCGGGAGCTTGAAACACTTGTCAACCAATAACTTATATGTGGCACTCATCCATTTTCCGGTCATGAACCGGAAGGAGATGCCCATTGGATCGGCCCTGACCACCATTGACATGCATGATATTGCAAGGGCGTCAAGAACATTCGGCGTCAAGGGATTTTATGTGGTAACCCCCTTTGCAGACCAGGCAAATCTGGCAGAACAGGTCATTGCACACTGGACAAAAGGCGTGGGCGGTGAGTTGAATCCATCAAGAAAAGAAGCCCTTGAACTGATCAGGGTGGCTGCCACATTTAAAGAGGCTGTCCAAAGGATCGAGAAAAAGGAAAATAAAGCCGTGGTAACGGTGGCCACCAGTGCCAAACCCCTGGCCGGCGCCATAACCATTACCACACTGAAACAAAAATTAATGAGCAATGCACCCCATATTCTTGCCTTTGGCACGGCCTGGGGGCTGGCAGATGAACTGGTTGATACATGTGACTTAAAACTTGAGCCCATCACAGGCCCGGGGGATTATAATCACCTGTCTGTCCGGTCAGCTGCATCCATATATTTAGATCGAATTACAAATGGCTGAATGCCAATAGTGAAGAAAACCAGGAGGAAAAAATGACAAACGTAATTGAAAAACTAGAAAGAGAAATGATGCGCCTTGATATCCCTGATTTTACCTCGGGAGATACAGTAAAAGTACATGTAAAAATTAGAGAAGGTGAAAAAGAGCGTATCCAGATGTTCCAGGGCGTGGTTATTAAAAAGACCAAGGGACTTGCCGGTGCCCGTTTCACCGTAAGAAAAATTTCCGGTGGTATTGGTGTGGAAAGAATTTTCCCCTTGAATTCGCCTGCCCTTGATAAAATCGAAGTAGTTACCCGGGGCCGTGTAAGAAGATCAAAACTCTACTACCTTAGAAACCTTCGCGGAAAAGCAGCCAGAATCAAAGAAAAACGATTTGCCTAAAAATAATGACGGGTACCCCATGTGGGAATTTGAGCAGGGGACACAAAACAAAGGGTACAAAATAATTGCAGGGATAGACGAGGCCGGCAGGGGACCCCTTGCCGGCCCGGTTGTCTCTGCTGCCGTTATTTTACCCCCGGACTTTACCTGCTCCGGAGTCACAGACTCCAAAAAATTGTCTGAGAAAAAAAGGGAAGCACTTTTCCCTGAAATCAAAGCCCGGGCCCTGGCAGTTGGTATAGGCATGGCAGATCACAAAGAAATTGATCGGATCAATATTCTCCAGGCTTCCCTTTTATCCATGAAACGGGCGGTTCAGGACCTTGCTGTCGGTCCTAATTCTTTAAACCCGGATTTTTTACTCATTGACGGGAAATTTACCATTGATATGGATCTGCCTCAACAGGCAATTGTCAAAGGTGACTCACGGAGTATCTCCATTGCAGCGGCATCTATCATTGCCAAGGTCACCCGGGACCGCCTCATGGCGAAATTACACAAGACCTATCCCCAATACAATTTTATCCGTCACAAGGGATATCCCACAAAAGCCCACAAGCAGGCCATTATCGAACACGGCCCCTGCCCTGTTCACAGGAAAACCTTTAACGGGGTAATTCTTCCATGACGAGCCGCGGACAAAAAATAGGACAAAGCGGAGAAAAGACTGCTGCAGACTTTCTTAGCCGGCAAGGCTATACCCTGCTTGAAAAGAACTATAAAAGCCCCACCGCTGAAATTGATATCATAGCCAAAGATGAAGACTGCCTCTGCTTTGTTGAAGTCAAAACAAGAACCAGTCTCAAAAAAGGGTTGCCAAAGGAATCGGTTAATCATAATAAACAGCGCAAACTCATATCCGGTGCTTCCTTTTATTTAAAAAAAAAGAGATTGTACAACCAGCGGGTTCGATTCGATGTGGTTGAAATCTTTTTTACCAGCGCTAATCCGGAAGGAACACCTGATAAGAATCTAAAGATAACCCTGATAAAAAATGCCTTTGGAACCTAAGGACTTTGGCTTTGGCAAGGCATAAATCTTTTATAAAAGTATAACATGGAACCTAAAAACCAGCCTGGCACTCTGTACATTGTAGCCACCCCCCTGGGCAATCTTGAAGACATCACCTTCCGCGCGGTGCGGATATTAAAACAGGTGGATATGATTGCTGCTGAAGACACCCGGTATTCAAAAAGGCTGCTGAACCATTACGGCATAGAGACTGGGATGATTTCCTGTCATGAGCACAATGAAGCCAAAAAATCGGTTCAACTAATAAAAGCACTAAAGGCCGGGAAAAACATTGCACTGATATCAGATGCCGGGACCCCCCTGATATCCGACCCCGGTTACACCCTTGTGAAAGAGGTTGGTGAACACAAGATCCCAATCATCCCCATCCCAGGCTGCAGTGCAGCCATTGCAGGTTTGAGCGTGGCCGGCCTCCCCACCGATTCATTTCTTTTTTGCGGGTTTTTGCCCAAAAAACAGCAAAAACAATTCCAAACCCTTGAAGGGCTTAAACCGGAAAAAGCCACCCTGATCTTTTATGAATCACCCAAACGCATTTGCGCATTGATCAAACATACAATAACGATCCTTGGCGACCGCAGGGCATGTCTTGCCCGGGAAATCACCAAACTTCATGAAGAATACATACGTGGGACCCTGGGTGAAATTCTTTCAACCCTGGAACAGCGGCCCCAGATAAAGGGGGAATGCGTCCTTTTCCTCCAGGGTGCCGGCCCCCCGCCCCAAATCACCCCGGAACAGCTTGAAAAACTCATCCTTTCAAAACAAAACGAAAACATGGGCACTGCTGATCTGGCCCGTGCACTTTCAGCTGCCTGTCATCTGCCCAAAAAACAGGTTTATGATACCATTCTCAGACTCCGGAACCCCTCCCCCTGATTTTATATCCTTATTTTCCTCTTGTTTGCTTTTTTTTTTAAATTTTGAGTTTTAGCTTTTATTGGATGTTGTTTCTGGGTTATCATAATGTTAAGATTGCATTAAAATTAATTGAACCGCTTGATAAATCGCGAGAATAAGTTTAAAATTCTTCATAAATTACAAAATATTGCTATCAATCATTAGGCATTACAACGCCTTTAATTCATAGCAATATGAGATATCAACCGTATATCCGCCCCGGGTAGGTAATGCGGTTTTTTTGCGGTGTAACCATAAAAAAGAGAAAAAAACATGGGTATTGAATACTATTATATTATTATCGGAATACTGGGCTTATTTGCCATCTTTGACCTTGTTGTTGGAGTTACCAATGATGCGGTTAATTTTCTAAATTCTTCCATCGGCTCCAAAGCTGCCCCCTTTTTAACAATAATAATCATCGCAAGCCTGGGCATCCTTGCAGGCGTCACCTTTTCCGGCGGCATGATGGAAGTGGCCCGGAAAGGAATTTTCCATCCTGAATTTTTCACCATGCCGGAATTATTAACGATTTTTCTGGCAGTCATGATTACAGATATCCTGCTTCTGGATCTGTTCAACACCCATGGTCTGCCTACTTCCACAACCGTCTCCATTGTATTTGAACTATTGGGGGCTGCTGTGGCCCTTTCCTTGATAAAAATCATGGGATCCGACTCCGGCCTGGGCTTATGGAATTATATTAATTCGGCAAAGGCCCTGGCCATTGTCGCCGGTATTCTTCTGTCCATTGTGGTAGCATTTTTTTCCGGGGCCGTGGTGCAGTTTATCTCCCGTCTGATATTCACCTTTGACTACAAAGACAGATTAAACAAATACGGGGCTGCCTGGGGCGGAGTTGCCATGACCGCCATCACTTTTTTTATTCTGGTCAAAGGCTCCAAGGGTACCACCTTTATGGATGCCCACACCGTTGCATGGATTAAAACCAATTCCCTGGTTATCATGGCAGGCATCTTCACCCTCTCGGCGGTAATTTTTCAAATACTGCTCTCGGTTTTCAAAATAAATATCCTCAAACCCATTGTTTTGATGGGAACCTTTGCCCTGGCCATGGCATTTGCCGCCAACGACCTTGTCAATTTCATCGGGGTCCCCCTGGCAGGACTGACGGCATTCCAAAATGCCCTGGCCTCATCTGATCCCTTGAATATCACCATGACCGCTCTGGGCAAAAAAGTCCAGTCCCAGACAGGCATCATGCTTCTGGCCGGTGCCATCATGGTGATCACCCTGTGCCTGTCCAAAAAAGCCAAAACCGTTACAGAAACTGAGATCAGTCTTGGACAGCAAGATGAGGGAATGGAACGATTCGAGTCCATCTGGCTCTCCCGCAGAATTGTGAATCTCTTTGACGGCCTGTTCAGCGCTGCCAGGAATCTGGTTCCCAACCCCCTGCAAGCCTCCATCGCAGCAAGGTTGGCCCCTGTCTCCGCCACCACCCATGTAGACCAGAAGGAAAAGCCCTCGTTTGATCTGGTACGGGCCTCTGTCAACCTCATGGTGGCCACTGCCGTGGTCTCCTTTGCCACCTCAATGAAACTTCCCCTGTCCACCACCTATGTAACCTTTATGGTGGCCATGGGATCTTCCTTTTCCGACCAGGCCTGGGGTCGGGAAAGTGCGGTTTTCAGAGTGACCGGCGTATTAACTGTCATTGGGGGATGGTTCATGACCGCCTTTATCGCCTTTGTGGTTGCCTTCATCTTTGCCAATATCATCCATTATTTTGAACCTTTGGGCATTGCCGGACTTATTCTTCTAGCCGGATTTATGATCTGGAAAAACAAGAAAAAACATGAGGATAAGGAAAAAGACAAGGAGGAAATCAATATTTTCCATCTTAAAAAGGTGGACAATTTTTCAGAATCTGTGACCGATACCTTTGACCACCTGGCTTATCTTCTTAAAGGGATCAGGGAATCATTTGATGTTACCTTTGATGCCCTGTTCAAAGAGGACCTGGACAGACTCAGCCATGAAATGACAAGGGTCAAACATTTTCAAAGGGGCACAAATATCATCATTGCAAATATTTTCAAGGTATTACGCCTGCTGCAAAAAGAAGATAAGCAAGGGTCCTATAACTATTACCAGATCATCCGGCGACTCCAAAAACTCTCCGACGGACACAGGGACACCGTTATCCGCTGCACCATGCATGTGGCAAACCGGCATGCGGGTCTTTTGGATGTCCAGATAAAAGAGCTGCAGGAGATTAAAAAAGTGATCCTGTATATTTTTCTAAGGGTGGAAACCGCACTCAGCAAAAAAGAAATTGTCGACTGCCACGACATAGCAAAACAATTTCATTATTTAGAAGAATTGGTGGAGGACTTCAATTCAAATCAAATTGAACGAATCCGGAATGATTCATCCAAAACCCGGCTGAGTATCATGTTCTATGCCATCAGCGGCAACTGCGTGATGATGGCCAAGCAGAATGTAAAACTGCTGGAAATTTTCAACGAGGCTTTTCGCCTGGATGACCCGAGAACATCCTGCTAAATAGAGTGTAGGAGGAGGGCTTGAGCCCTCCGTCCTCCCAGCCGGAAACCCGGGTTCGATTCCGCCATTTCTCAAGTTCTTCATCCAAAAGTTTTGAGGCATTGCTGACCTGGCCTGCAATAAAAAAAGGGCCTTTCCCCATTTTGGGGAAAGGCCCTTTTTTATTATATAATCTGTTCTTATCTAATTAATTAGAATACACAAACTACATTTTGCTTCCTTCTGCATGGCTCTGAAGTTTAACTTCAACTTTCTCTGTCAGAGATGCATAGTATTTTCTGAGAATAACCAGAACTTCTTCACGTCCAAAGTGGTCAACAACTTCTTCGTTGTTGGAAAGGGCGTGGCGCAGTTTGGTTCCGGAAAGAATAACTCTGTCATCTTTTCCATGGGGGCAGGTTCTCATGGAAGCCATGCCGTCACATTTCTTGCAGTAGAAGGTCCAGTCAATTTTCAGGGGTTCGCAGAGAAGTGCTTTACCTGCTTCTGCGGGTGTGGGAATTGTGTCAAAAATTTCCTGTGCTTCAAACAATGTGTAGAAATCACCAACGCCTGCATGGTCACGGCCAATAATCATTTTGTTAACGCCGTAGTTCTGACGGAAAGTTGCATGGAGCAGGCCTTCACGGGGACCGGCATATCTCATGTCAAGGGGATATCCGCCATTCACAACATGCTCGGGAACAAAATAATCTGTGATCAATTTGTCAATACATTCAATACGAACTTTTGCAGGGATATCACCGGCTTTCAGGTTACCAATGAGTGAATGGATCAAAACACCGTCACATACGTCAAGGGCAATTTTGCAAAGATGTTCATGGGATCTGTGCATGGGGTTTCTAAGCTGCATGGAAGCAACATTTGCCCAGCCTTTTTCGTCAAAGATTGTACGGGTTTCTTTGGGAGTCAGGTATACGCCTTTAAATTTTACAGGGAACTCACCTTCGGAAAGAACTTTTACCGGACCTGCAAAGCAGAATTCTTTTCTGGCCATAACAGCCTGAACACCGGGATGATCTTCCATGGCAATTTTCCAGAATACATCGTCAGCAGACTCTTCGCCCTGACCTTTGTATACATTTTCACATTCCCATTTTTTCTCGTCTTCGGTCATTTCGAATTTGTCTTCGACTTTCATGGTGGCATAAATTTCACCATTTCTTTCAAGGGCAACTTCATCACCGACATTCACTTCTCCAGCATCTTCTTTGGCAGCATCAAGCATTACAGGAACAGGCCAGAAAGTACCGTCAGCCAACAGGAAGTCAGCACAAACGCCTTTCCAGTCCGCTTTTGTCATAAAACCGTTCAGGGGAGAGAATCCACCGATTCCCAGCATGATCAGATCGCCTTTTACCTGGGAAGAAATTGCAATTTTCTTCAGACCAGCTGCTTTTTTAAGTTCAGCTTCCAGCTCAGCGCCTTCGAGTTTACAACATACGAGTCCTTTTCCACCATGAGGTGCAACTAATTTAGACATATAAATCAATCTCCTTTATTATATTAACTTCCTATAAACTGACAAATGTTTACCCAACATCTGCCTAAAATTTTAAATAAAAAATCTTGTAAGATTTAATGGTGATTAGCAAATTTGTCAAGAATTTTATTCATTGATCTGTAAAACCCCAAGGATATCCTCCATGGAATTTACGTTGACACAGGCCGCAAGTTCCGGTTGTTTAAAAGCAACAAACCAGGTCCCGGCACTTTGAGCTGCCTTTTGATCATATTCCGAGTCTCCGATAAAAATCACTTCACCAGGATCCAGGCCAAAGGCTGTCATTATCTTATCCAATTGTTCAGGATCAGGTTTGGGGTTTTCCACATCCGAGGCGGTGACCACCATCTCAAAATAGGATCCAAGATCATTGTGCAGCAGAACCTGATCCATTGTATTGGTTCTATTGGTGGCAATCCCTCGAATAAAGCCTTTGTGCTTCAAAATTTTTAAAAGCCGGACCAGTCCCTCTTCCATTTCCATGAAAGGAATAAACTTGGCATATCCAATTCGTTTCAGACAGGCAAAAATCTCTTTGGTGTCCTCTATCCCGGGAAACAAATATTGGATGGCAGCCGTAACTGTCATCATGTGAACATTAGCAAATTGCTCATCAGTTAACTTTGATTTATCAAAGCTTGCCAGAACTTCATTATAAAACTTTCTATTGGCCAGGGCAGTATCAAACAGCACACCGTCGCAGTCAAATACAACTGCTTTAATTTTTGAAATATCCATATTATATATCGCTTATATTATTCAATCACCAGGATTTAAGAATTGTTTTTTTCAGCCTTAAGATAAATTGCGTAAACCCTTATTTTAAGAGTTGGCTTGTATTTACTGTCTGTTTTAAGGGTGATGATATCATAGAGATCATCTGCCTTTTGGGAGCTGGTTGTAATTTTCACCTGCCAGGTCGAGTTTACCTTGGAAGGTTTTACCAATTGGGCCTTGACCTGGGTGTTAAACTTTTGCTCCAGCCCTATAATTGAAAATTTGTATTTATCCGATGGGGTGATGGTGACCATGGCCTCAAGCACCTCCCCGGGAACCCCGCTCAGGCGGACCGTCCTGGGGGTGATTTCCGCAACATTTTCCACCTTCCCTGTGACCAGCAGATTAAACTTTTTATTGTTTGGGTCATCTGTTTTGACCAGAATTTTTTTTGTCAGCCTTTTTCCACCATATCCGCTGGTTTTAATACCAATTTTTATTTTACCTTCCCCGCCCGGAGGAATTCTTCTGTCATAGGAATGACTGTCACACCCTCAGGGAGGCAGCACATT
>PIVS01000196.1 GCA_003353855.1 Desulfobacteraceae bacterium | reverse complement strand
GTAAAGCTCTGCATGGGCCACGATTCTGTCCGATGCCAGGCAGACTTCACAGCCGCCTCCCAGGGTCATGCCGTAGGGGGCTGCCACAACGGGAAAGGCTGAATAGGTTGTTTTCTGCATCACGGCCTGGAAGCTTTCCACGCCAAGGCCGATGGTATCAAAATCTTCGGTTGAAACTTTTTCCATCACGCTTTTCAAGTCGGCACCGGCGGAAAAGGCCTTGCCGTTCTGACTGCCGAAAACCATGCCAACACCGTTTTGATCAACATAGTCAAGGCATTCATCAATGAACACCTTGATTTCGTGGTTCAAAGCGTTCATCTTTGTGTGAAATTCGCAACAGAAGACACCGTCCCCAAGATCCACCAGGGAGGCTGAATCACAGGTTTTAACTATATTGTTGCCGGATTTGAGAAGTTCCAGGTCCAATTGGTTGTCGCTGACAGGTTTTTCCAGATATCCCTGGGTGGTAAAATCATAGTAATAGGCTTTACCCTCTTCGGTTTTGTAAAATGACTTGCAGCCGTTGTTGAGCATGGTCATTACTGAATCCGGAACCGTGAGCCCGTCTGCGAGCATTTTTTCAACTGTGTTCTCAACGCCTGCGGTATCCCACATCTGAAAGGGACCCATGGCGGCATTAAAGCCCCAGCGGATGGCCTTGTCAATTTCAAGGATGGTATCGGAAATTTCGGGAATCCTGTTGGCCGCATAGATCCAGGTGCGGGAGAGGCATTTCCAGACATATTTGGCACCCCGGTCATCGCCGTTGATCATGATGCTGATTTTTTCTGCCAGGGTTTTGGCCTTGGCAGCTTGGGCCAGGCAGGGGAAATCCGGTTTCTCAAAGGGAATATATTCCAGAGTGTCAGGATCAATGACCAAAATCTGCCTGTTCCCCTCCTTATCCTTGGTTTTTTTGTAGAATCCTCCGCCGGCTTTGTTGCCCAGCATCTTTTTTTCCACCATGTTTTCTAAAAAGGCCGGGGCCTTGAACCGTTCTTGTTCACTGTCATCGGGGAGCAGGGAATAGGTATTGTCTGCCACATGGTAGACAATATCAACCCCCACCAGATCGATGGTTTTAAACTGGGCTGTTTTGGCTCTGCCGATGGCAGGCCCCATGAGGGCATCTACCTCCGGGATGGTCAGGCCTTCCTCGACCATGGTGTTTATGTTGTTCAGGGAATTAAAAATACCAATTCGGTTGCCGATGAAATTCGGGGTATCCTTGGCCCAGACAATTCCTTTTCCCAGCCGCTTGTTGCCAAAGTCGGCCATGAAATCAAGGATTTCCCTGTTTGTCTCTTCTCCTGGAATCAATTCCAGCAGATGCATGTAGCGTACTGGATTAAAAAAATGAGTTCCCATGAAATGCTGCTTAAATTCCAGGCTCAAATCCCGGCTGATATCCTGCAGGGGAATTCCCGACGTGTTGCTGGACACGATGGCATCTCTTTTCCGAATAGCCTCTATGCGCTTGAAAAGTTTCTGCTTGATTTCAAGGTTTTCCACCACCACTTCAACGATCCAATCACAATCGGCTAACATCTCAAAATCGTCTTCCAGGTTACCGATACGGATCATGGCGGCATCCGCAGGAGACATAAGGGCTGCCGGTCTGGCGCCCGTCATGTTGTTCATGCCCTGCTGGACTATTTTGTTCCGTGCCTGGGGATTGCTTATTTCTTCATCATTCAGGTCAAAGGGCAGGATATCCAGCAATACGGTTTTTATGCCGGCGCTTGCCAAAAGAGCTGCAATTCCGCTGCCCATGACACCTGATCCGATGACAGCAGCCTTTTTAATTCTTCTTGTCATAATTTCCTCCATTGTTTTTTAGAGTCCGCCAAAGGCAGCATCGTCCATTGTTACTGCAGCATCGCACATGGTTTCTACAGATTTGATTTTCCCATTGGTAACGGGAAGCATGGATGTGATAAAAAATTGGGCGGTTTTGATCTGACCTTGGTAAAAGGCGACATCTTTTCTCTTGGCATTTTCAAGTTTGCCCGTGGAAACAACCGCCCTCCACAAATGTACCCAGCCCATGGTCACATCCCCCATGATGTGGAGGAAGGGAACCGAATGGGCAAATCCTGTCTTAATTTCCGGGGAGAGCATTTTTTTCACCATGGTCATTACCAGGGAAGCCATTCTGTCTACAGATACATCCAGATCGTTGGCAAGGGTCACCAGGGAAGGAATTTCCCTGGCCTGTGAAATAACGATTTTCATTTCTTTGAGATAGGACTTGAAGATCGCTCCATTTTCCATGACAACTTTTCGGGCTAAAAGGTCCATGGACTGGATGCCTGTGGTGCCTTCGTAGATGGATACAATTTTGCAGTCCCGGGTCAGGGCTTCCACGGGAAAGTCCTGGCAGTAGCCGGCGCCGCCGTATACCTGCATGGCCTGGACACAGACATCGTAACCCACTTCCGCACAATATCCCTTTACAATGGGGGTCAGCAATTCAACCAATCCGTTGGCTTTTGCCCTGTCTTCTTCATTGTCCGTGGCCCTGGCTATATCCATGTTTTTGAAAAGAAAGTAGATAAGGCTTCGCATTCCTTCCACATAGGCCTTCATTGTGAGAAGATTTCGCCGTACGTCGGGGTGCTGGATAATGGGCACCGAGGGGCCGCCAAGATCGGTAAGGTCTTTTCCCTGAATTCTTTGCCTGGCGTAGTTGAGGGCGTAGAGGTAGCAGGTGGATGCATAGGAAAGAGCCTGGAGGCCGGTCCCCATTCTGGCGCCGTTCATCATGCGGAACATGATCTTCATGCCCTGGTTTTCTTCCCCCAGAAGAAAGCCCTTGCAATTATTTTTGGAACCCAGGGCCATGGTGCAGGTGGCGCTGCCGTGGATGCCGTGTTTGTGCTCGACACTGGTACAGAACACATCGTTTCTCTCACCCAGGCTTCCGTCTTTGTTCACCAGGTATTTGGGAACGATAAAAATTGAAATTCCCTTAATCCCTTCGGGTTCGCCTTCAATACGGGCCAGCACCGGATGAATAATCTGATCCACCAGGTCATGCTCCCCGCAGGTGATGAAAATTTTACCCCCACTGAGACTGTAAGTGCCGTCATCGTTTTTCACAGCCGTGGTTGTCAGGCGCCCAAGCTCCGATCCTGCATCGGATTCGGTGAGCAGCATGGTGCCACCCCATTTGCCTGTATAAAGATTTTTAAGATAGGTATCTTTTTGTTCCCGGGTGCCAAAGTGTTCAATCATGGAACCGGTCCCGGCCCCCATGGACCCATAGGATATCATGGCCCAATTGGCGCCGGAAAAATACTCTTTGGATGCCGCACCGATGGTGGTCGGCAGCCCCTGTCCTCCCCATTCTTCGGAAGAAGAGGGTGCTGTCCATTCATTTTCAATATACAATTTATGGGCTTTTTTGAAACTATCCGGAGTGGTGACAGTGCCGTCACCATTATAGGTGACCCCGATCTTGTCTCCATCCTCGTAGGTCGGCAGCATTTCCTTTACAGCCAGTTTTTTGGCTTCATTGATAATCATATCAAAGGTTTTTTTGTCAAAATCCTTGAACTCATCAAATGCAGTCAGCGCTTCAATATCGAACATTTCATACAGATTGAAATCGATATCACGGCGGTCTGAAATTACCTGTGCCATCTTTCCTCCTTTAGTGTTTTCAATGCGATTTAACAATAAAAAGCAGTCTAAATTAACTGCATTCAAATAATCTAACAGGGATGGTTCCTCCCGATACAAACAATATAGCAACAGCTGTGCCAGTAAACTTTTTAATAAAATCTAAAATTTTAAGGGCTTGTAATTAATGGAAAAACTGTGTTTAAGTAAAGGTTGCTGCCCCAGGGGCAGAATCAGGGCAGGCGAATATGATTTACTACATTTTTCAAGTGGTATGACAGCCATGCCCTGACCATCGCCCTTTTCGGGGTATTGTATATAATTCTATTCATGCATAGAATTATATACAAGAATTGCTCCCTGAATTTTCTTAAAAGTAATGTTCAAAATATATCGCAATCTTAAACATTTGTTTGATAGGTAAAAAATCCTTGAATAAACATGTCTTTTATGTAAAGAAACCCTCGACAGAAGTGGTTTTATTTCGTATATCGAAATAAGGTTTTGTATATCGGAATGTTATTTTAAGATTAGAAACCGGAGTCAAAAAATAAGGATTTTCCCATTGACTGTCGGTGATAAGGAAATGATATGAACATTGATGAGGCTCCTAAAAAGGCAGTTGTTTTCCCCTCTTGTTATTACGGCTGGATAATTGTGGCCTTAGGATTTGTTACCCTGGGTATTGCCTTTGGGGTGTGGTATTCTTATTCGGTGTTTATATTGGCAGTTATTGAGGAATTCAACTGGAGTCGGGCTGCGGCATCCAGTATCTTTTCTATATTTCTTTTATCCCAGTGCGTGATGAATCCTTTGACCGGATTCCTCCAGGATCGTTTTGGTCCCCGGGTTGTTCTCCCGGCAGGAGCGGTGGTTTTGGCCCTTTCCCTGGTCCTGACCAGCCGTGCCGACAGTCTCTGGCAATACACCATTGCCTATGGCGTTTTTGCAGGGGCGGGCTTAAGTCTTCTGGGGTTTGCCTCCCATGCTGCTTTTTTGCCTAAATGGTTTGAACGGAAAAGAGGCTTTGCAGTTGGGCTTGCCATGTCCGGAGTCGGTTTTGGTATGCTTTTTTTGATTCCACTGGTTGAAAAGTCCATCAGAACTTTTGGATGGCGGACATCCTATATTTATATGGCCTGGGCGGTATTGTTTCTGGTGGTGCCTTTGAATCTCATTTTTTCCCGGCACAGCCCTGAAGCTATCGGGTTGATGCCGGATGGAGACGCGGGCCCAGGAGCAGAACCGGGAAAAAAGCCGTCCATGGTGATGAAGGTGATGGACAAGGATTGGGCCGGGAAAACATGGACCCTTAAAAGAGCCCTGGCAACAAAGCGGTTCTGGCTCCTGTCATTTGCATTTTTTTTTATGTCCTTTGCCTATCAGGGGATCCTTTTGCATTCAGTTTCAGCCATGGTGGATAAGGGTTTGTCCAAGGAAACAGCGGTATATTTTTTTGGTATTCTGGGCATCACCGGAGCCGGAAGTAAGATAATTATGGGGTATCTGTCGGATCTTTTCGGCCGGGAGCGTGTCAATACCCTGGGCGCAGGTCTGGCATCTTTAGGGATCGTGTGTCTGATTTATACCCAAGGCATTTCCGGGCTGTATCCATTGTTGTTTGCCGTGCTTTTCGGGATCGGTTACAGTGTGGCTGCCCCGCTTTTGCCTGCAATTATTGCCGATATTTATCTGGGTAACTCCTTTGGGATGATCTTTGCCATGGTTGCCATCGGCGGGGGTGTTGGCGGGGCAACAGGCTCCTATATTGCCGGTTTCTTATTTGATTTGTCCGGGAGCTATACCATACCGTTTATCGTTTCAATTATAACTCTTATTCTGTCCACTGTGCTGATTTGGATTGCAGGGCCCAGGAGGGTTCGCAGGATGGTTAGGGCTGCCTAGAAAATTGGCTTAAAAAATTATTAGAAGAAAATCACGCAACAAAAAAAAGGCGCAACATAATTGGAGATTGACTTTACAGCAGTTCAAAATCTGAAACAAGATCTTGTGGTTGGGGGGAATGATATTTGGTCTATCGAAAATCTGCTAAATACATTACTATTCTCCGGATTTTGAAACAAAATAGGGGGGAGACCTGTGGCTTATATAATTTTTGGATTGATGATTTGTTTTTTCTCGATTGGAATGCTCAGCTCTTCCGATTTATCAATTTGGGGAGTAGTCGGGATTTGTTTTGGAGGCTTTTTGATTTTAAAAGGTCGTAAAAAATCAGGGTTTGATGAATAATTGACCCGCCTTGTCCAATTGGATTGGCGGGCCTTTTGTGATGTCCGGGTAGTGGAGAATTAGAGGGTTTTAGCAGGGTGGCTAGAAATTAATCTGCCATTTGATACCGTAATAGGTAACATCAGCATTGTTCTGATTCATGTTGTACCGGCCGATTTCCGGGGTCAGAGACACACCGGGTGCCAGGAAAATGGTGGACTGGATATAATAGGTGTCAATGTCATCTTTTTGTGCACCAGCCGTGTCCAGTTCGGTTTTTACATATCCGTAACCTGCCTCCAGGTAGAGGCCTTCCCGGATTGTATACCCTGCCACTATAAGGGCACCCAGGACATCCCGGTCAACCACAGCCGAGCCTGTGAACACAGCGTAGCCAAGTCCGTCACCGTCCAGTTCACCCGGTGCGGATGCTATGGCATTGCTCACCATGCTTGCATTTAAATTACCTGTATTTTGTCCCCCCCATAGATTTCCCTTAAAATAGGCAGGTCCGGCATTGAAACGGCCGCCGACACCGGCCACCCAGGAATTCACGGAATAACTATTGTTCCCGTTGATAATGTCAAAGGTACAATAACCGGCGGCAGCCTGGAGGTGCCAATTGTCGCCTATATATTTATATCTTGCCTGGATGGAAGGTATCTTGGTTTCCGTTGAATAGTTATAGGCGGGATGTAGTTCATAATAAGCCTTGTTGGTAAAGGTGTCACTGGGTTCAACCCCAGCAATCTGAAAACCACCGAATTTAAGACGGACCATGGCCTTTCGTTTGCCGTAGAGCATGCCAAAGGCGCTCATATTCAGGTCGCCCTTGTTATACCCCTGCATATTATACACCTGGTTGGAGTAAGCGAAAAACAAAGGGGTGTAGTGTTTTCCCACACCCAGTAATCCAGGGCCGAAGTCCCATTCCCCCCAGAGAATACGGACATTGGCATTGCCGCCCTGGGTCCCGTATTCAAACCGGCCGGTAAGGCTGTCGCTGATTTTTACCCGGGCTCCGATACGGGCGTTGCCATTGAGATTCTGTTCATAATTTTTTGTGTCTGCACCGCCGTTAAAGGGATCTTTTTCAAAGTCGGTATAGAAGGTGGAAATACGGGCGGATCCATAGAAATTCCAGTCTGCAGCAATGGCAGAGCTTGAGATCAGTAGAAGAGTAGCAGTCATTGCCAAAATTTTTTTCATCTTTTTTCCTTTTGTTTGAATTGAATAAGCGGCTCACCACAAGAACAAACTGATAGAACCAGAAATAGTTGTTTTTTGCCTGTGCCCATGGCAATGCCACGGGCACAGGCAGTTTCAGCAAGTTTTTAGCATGGGTCGATACCCAATTTCACTAGTATGCCTGGTTGTAAAGGTCGATGACCTCCTGGAGGGATGTGACAGGTGTTGCATTGAACATTGCGGCAACATCTCCTATGGCATGCATGGCACAGTTATTCAGGTTATCTTCCGGCACATCCACATCCCTGAGCCGCAGGGGGTGGTTAACTCGTTCCATGAGGGATTCAATGGCATCGGCTGCAGCCAGGGCGGCGTCTCGTTCATTTTCCCCCGATGTCTTTACTCCCAGTGCCTGGGCTGCCATGGCCAGCTTGGATGCTGCTGCATCAGCATTGAAGCGCATGACCTTGGGCAGAAGAATGCCGCAGGCAGCTCCATGGGGAACGTCGTAGAGTGCACCGAGGGTGTGGGCCATGGCATGGACCAGACCCACCTGGGCAATTCCAAAGGCCCATCCTGCCATGGTTGCCGCCAGTTGGAGATTGATCCTTGCCTGTTCATCCCGGCTGTTTTCAACCACCCTGGGAAGGTTTTCCTGGATCAGCCGGATGGCCTGGAGGGCCTGGCCGTCACACAGGGGCTGGGAACGAACACTGGTGAGGGCTTCAATGGCATGGGTCATGGCATCCATGGCCGTGGTCACGGTGAGACCATGGGGTAATCCTGTTGTGAAACGGGGGTCAAGAATGGCCGTATTGGGTATTATGCGGGGATCAAGAAGGTAAACCTTGCGTCCAACCCGCTTGTTTTTGATAACAGCCACGTTGGTTACTTCACTGCCTGTGCCCGAGGTGGTTGGGATGACGATGTGGGGTGTCTGGGGTTCCTGGAGCCGGACCATGGCAATGTGGTCATTGGCGCTGCCTCCGTTTTTCAAGGCTACGCATACCACTTTTGCCGTATCAATGACACTGCCGCCCCCCACACTCACAATGCAGTCGGCTTTCAGGTCCCTGGCCATTTTGGTGGCTGCATCAACAGTGTCCAGTGAGGAATCCTGTTCAATCTGGTCAAATACCCCCACACAATAATCCACAAGCGCCTCTTCAACAAATTTTACCAATCCTGTTTTCCGGACGCCCGGGTCTGTAATTATAAGGGCCCTTGAGGCGCCAAGCTTGTCGATTTCCTTATAAATGGCCGGCAGACATCCGTGGCCGAAAATGATATTGGTGGGACAATTGTACTGGACAAAGGGATTTTTTCTTTC
>PIVS01000195.1 GCA_003353855.1 Desulfobacteraceae bacterium | reverse complement strand
GACTGGCTCTATCCGACCTACCAGTCAAAGGAGATGGTCAAAGCCATGAAAAAAAATGACCTGGATGTCAGTTTTTGCGAGATTGATGCCCAGTGGGGGCATGATGCATTTTTACTGCCGGACCCCCGCCTTGACAACCTCATCACAGGTTTTTTAAGGAGTGCCGCCCATGACGCCCCTGCGATATGATCTGAAAATCATTGCCTCCTGGATTGCTCCCGGCTCCAAAATTCTGGGTCTGGGGTGTGGTGAAGGAGACCTGCTTTACTGGCTGAAAAAGGAAAAACATGTAGTTGAACGGGGAATTGAAATCCAAGAATCCAAGGTGGTAAAATGTATTGAAAAAGGACTCTCGGTTCTCCAGGGAGATATCAATGAAGAGATTGAAGATTACCCGGACAAGGCCTTTGATTATGCCATCTGCTCCCAGACCCTCCAGCAGGTATATGAACCCGCAGCCCTGATCCGGTCCATGCTCAGGGTGGCAAAGATGGGAGTGGTCAGTTTTCCCAATTTCGGGCATATAAAAATCCGGTTAAATTTAGCTGCTTGGGGCTGTGCGCCTGTAACAAAGGAACTGCCCTATTCCTGGCATGACACCCCCAATATCCGGGTATTAAGCCTGGATGATTTTAAAAATTTTGCCGATCAGACCGGATTTAAAATATTGAGAAGGGCAGCCATTAACACCAAAGGACACCAGGGCAAAATGGTAAGGGGTCTTCCCAACCTTTTTGCCACCTATGGGATATTTTTAATAGGAAAGGAATAAACAATGGGTCATAAAGATCAAACAGGAGCTGGGCAACTTGCCAAATCCAATGGCAGCAACCAGAGTGTAAAGGATATCCTTCGCCTAAATTTTACCGGGCCCACTCAATCGGGAATTCTGACAGGCAGGATTGCCTGAGGAACAAATAGATATTTGAAACCAAAGAAGAGGAGTCAAAGCTGACCATGGATTTTTTTGAAGATGGGAAACAGGTGTTGTCACAGCTTACCCATTACTTGGATGAGAGTGTGAACAAGGGAAAGCCTGTGATCCGGCAAAAAAGTATTGCGCAAATTCACCAAAGCCTTGACCTGGAAACCCATCTTCAACAAGGAGGGCTTAAAGGAGAGGGGCTGGGCCGGTTTTTAGAATCCTATCTTGCCAATACCACCCGACTCCATCATCCGGGTTACCTGGCCCACCAGGTGGGAGTCCCCCACCCTACAGGTGCCCTGGGATCTCTCATCGACGGGTTTACCAATAATGTCATGGCCATCTATGAAATGGGTCCGGCAGCGGCTGCCATTGAATTTTTCATGGTCAATTATCTCTTGGCCCGGATCGGATGGGAAAAAATGCCGACCAAAATGGAAGATCGGCTAAGCTATGCCCACGGGGCAGGGATCCTTACCCACGGCGGCTCCATGGCCAATATGACAGCCCTGTTAACAGCCAGAAACCATCTGGACAACCGTGTCCGGGAACAGGGCAATCCAGGAGATATGGTCATTCTTGCCCCGGATACCTCCCATTATTCAGTGGCCAAGACAGCCAGCATTATAGGCATTGGAGTAAAAAATGTCATCCCCCTTAAAACTGATGACCTGGGCAGGATAAGGGTGGAGACAGTGGCAAAGACCATCGAAGAAACCCTGGGGGAAAACCGCAGGATCATTGCGGTTGTGGCCAATGCCTGTGCCACGGGCACCGGGCTCTATGATCCCATTGACGAGATTGGTGATATCTGCAATGAAAAACAGATTTGGCTCCACATCGACGGCGCCCATGGGGCAAGTGCCCTGTTTTCAAAGAAAAGAAAAAAACTGCTTGCGGGTATTCAAAGGGCAGACTCTCTTATTATTGATGCCCATAAAATGTTGAGAACCCCAGCCGTCTGCGCAGCATTACTGGTGAAAAAGGCCCATTCCCTGGACCATATTTTTGACCACCAGGCCAGTTATATCTTCCATGAAAAAAAACAGCCTGGATTTGATTTCATCGCTCAAACCATTGAGTGCACCAAGGCGGGCCTGGGTCTGAAATTTTTCCTTTCCTTTGCAGCCTTGGGTGAAAAGGGCATGGCTGATTATATCGACGATCAGACAGAACTGGCCCTGAAGGCCTATGAGTATATTCGCACCCAGCCTGATTTCAACACCCCCTACCGGCCGGAAAGTAATATCCTCTGTTTTCGATATGAGGGGCCCAATGAAATCCAGCTTTTCATTCGGGATAACCTCATAGATCAGGGAAATTTTTATATTTCCTCAACCGATATCGGAAAATTACGATATCTGAGGATAGTCTGCATGAGTCCGGCCACAACTTTCAGGGACATAAAGCTATTGATTGAGGCCATCCGTAAAATTACCGCCTCCTGTCAGGTTTAATGTATGTTAAGAAAATTTTTTTGACTGCCCCCCCCTCTTCATGTATATTAGGTACCAAATATTAAATTTCACTTACAATTTGTCCATTTTCCTGCTGAACCAATAATAGCTTTACGATTAATTTTCTATTTTTATACAAATCGTTTCATCTAAGTATCAAAGAAAAAGGAGCAGGTATGAAAGATCAGGCTTCAGATGTTTTTCTACAGCGTGCCCGGGTCATAACCATGGCCAGACGGACCGCCTTTGTTTTATTTATCATTGCCCTGCTTTACTCATTGGCAGCCATTGTCTATTCAACCCAGGTCATTTATAAGGTAAAGCTCAATTATGCGGTCATTCTTGAGCAATTCGGGGGGAAAAGACAAGCCGTCACCGAGGTGGGATGGCATTACCGCCTCCCCTTTTTCACAAAACTTGAGAAAGAAGTCCCATTAATGAATCAAAACATATATTTAGGTGGTTCTTTAGCCCCCATGAAAATCATTTCCAAGGAAAACGTAGCCCTGTGGACCTCGGCCCTGATGACCTTCAAAATTAAAGACCTCAAAATATGGGGTATTGAGAACCTCTCCCCTGAAATTCTACTCCAGGGCGATTTTGACGGTATTTCCAAGGATATTCTCCAGGGGGAAAAGGTTAACAATCTGATCAGCGCCAGGGAAACCATTAAGGAAGCAATCTTTAAAGCCTTAAAAGACAGACCCATCAATAAAAACGGTCCGACCCTGGAAGAAAAATACGGGATTGAAGTGGTCAGTTTTGTGCTGAATGAAACCCGGTTCGGAGACAAGCTGGTGGAGGCCACGGAAGAAAAGAAACGCCGCCAGCTCATCTCAGAGGCGGATAATTATGCCGCAGACCAGGAGGCCGATCGGATCAAAAAACTTTATAAAGCCTACCTTGAGGGGATAAGCGCTCTGCACATCGCCCTTGGCGGATCCCAAAACCAGCGGGTCAACCCGGCCCTGTTTGAATTTCTTTCCCAGCAAAAATGGGCCACCGCCTATGAAAAGAACCAATCAGACCAGAAAACATTTGTGCTCCACGACAGCGGCCAAATACCCTCTTTGACACTGCCGCCATTTGCTGAAAAGCGGATGATGCAAAAAGCTGAACAGATGCCCAGTAAGACCGACAAGACAACCCCTTAAGTTGTTGCCCGGGAGGAGCGAATGGCCAAACGAATCACAAAAGAAAAAATATATATTACGCTTCCTGAAGAAACCATTAAAAAAATCGAATCCATGGCAGCAACATGGACCTATGACACCAAAGCCTTTGTAAGAAGCCGTCTCAACCAGTACAAAGCTCCAAGCCCTTTTGTCTCAGGGGTCAAAGAGCTGTTGTATATGATTTTTTTCATGCGCAGAAAAAAAAAACAGATGAATGTTCTCAATAATCCGGAAATCCTCACAGATTTGAAAAAACGGTTTCTCTACTCCGGCGAAACCAACCCGGGTGCTTCATGGAACCGGATCATTGAGAAAGAACTGACAAAGCCCGAATACCATTATCTCATTGCCGTTCTTGACAGGGAACTAACTGATCTGCACGTCCCCATGGAACTTGCGGAAACCTTTGACAAAATCTACCGGGCCCATATTAGAAAAGAGCATATTGAGGACCCGGATGTGCCAAAGGCCCCCATCATGATAGTAGAAGGGACCTCCGGCAGCGGCAAATCCGCCACGGTTCGGGAGGCCCTTGAAAAGGTAGTCTTTAGAAATGAGGTCATTCCGGCGGTGGACTGGAAACTTAAAAAAGGAAAAATTTTAGCAAAGCACAGTCTGTTTGCAGCCCTTGAGGATGTGGACCCTGACTTTGCCATGAAAATTGCCAGAAAGAAAAAACTGGCCTTTTACAGGCGCCTGGCAAATATCCCTCTCCTGCGCCGGATATTCAAAAAACGCATCATGAACAGCCTCACTCATTTTGAAGAACGGGGAATCGAGGTGGATTCCTCCACTATTACCCCCAATGATTACCAAACCGCCCTATCCGGTGAACCGGGCAATTATTTCAAACGGGCCATGGGCCATCCTAATGTCACCTCCATCCGCCACATTGAGGAAGCCCATTCTGCCTTTGGCAAATCAGAAAGCAGCCCCGGGGGAGGAGGGGCGGAAAAACAGCAGCGAACCCTCATTGACACCAGCAATATTGTCCTGGATGAAATAATTGACGGAAGAAGGGATTGTTTTCTCATTGCCACCACCGACCAGACCCATCGGTTTGACTCTGCCATTTATCGGCGATTTGTGGAAAGAGGCTGTATCATCGACATGTCCAAGTTCTGGATGAACCAGGACAATCTTAAAAAAATTATCCTTCTGGAAATTAACCGTCACCAAATTCCCACCCACTACCACCCGGAATCTAAACGACTGGACGAGGCCGCCGACAAAATATATACCATTTTCAAGGAACGCAGTCTCAAGGTCAGCCCGGCCTATGTCCGAAAACTCATCGAATCCATCATTAATATCCGGGGAGATTTTATTGTTGAATTTTTGGACAACAGCATCCTTGTACGAAGCGCTTTTCAGCTGGTGGCCAAAAATGTATACGGAGAACTCTACAACAAGGTGGTGGACCGCATGGACCGGACGGTCAACTGGGAGACCTATGTGGGGGATATAAAGGATAAATTTTCGGAAATGGCCAACAATTGTTTTAATTACGGGGTAAGCGAAGAAAAAGGCGTGGTTCTGACAGGCCCCCCGGGCAGCGGAAAAACATTTTTGGTCAGGACCTGGCTCTCCTCCAACCTGAAAGTTCATGATATTGCCACAAGTCCCTCTGCCCTGCAGGATTTGGCAAGCCCGGTCCACGGAGCGGTTGCCAACCTTGAAAAGGTCTATGACATTGCAAAAATGGTGGCACCCACCATAATTTTCTTTGATGAAGGGGATGCCCTGGCGCCTAAAAGAAGCGGAACCGGCGGACAACCTTCCGATGCCCTGACCAATAAATTTTTAAATATCATTGACGGAGAAATTCCCCTAAACAAAGTATTCACAGTGCTGACCACCAACAGGCTGGATATCCTTGATCCTGCCCTGATCAGGTCCAAGAGGCTGAAAACCCTTGAAGTTTCCGGGCATATGAGGCAAAAGGATATTTTTGACATCATTAAAAAACAATTTGACAATGTTCCCCATAAGCAGGAGTTTGAAGTAGAAAAGATCATTGAAACCGCCCAGGGCATCTGCAATACACCGGCGGATTTCACCTCCTTTACGGAAAAAGCCATTGCCCTTTGCAGCACGGAATATAAGGTATTATTAAAACTTCGGGATTTGAAATTATCAACCGAGCAGGAAAAATGTGAATTTATCAAACTGAATTTTAAAACCATCCTGGGGATATTGGATGCAGTCAAAGCCCCCCCCCTGCTAAAATCAAATATTAAAAATGATCTGAAAAACTTTGTAACACACTATAAGCAGATCATGGAATCAGTGGAACATATCACATCGGAGGAAAAGTATCCCATCGTTGCGGCCCATCTGGATTCCGCCCGGAGGGAGATTTCCAGAAGCCCGGTGCGCAAAGGATCCATTCAGCTCAATGAATTTCTTGAAACAGAACTGAGCAAGGAACCCCAGGTGGGGTTTATCATTGGCGTGGGGGCAAACGACGTAACCGGAATGCTCCTGCCCATTGCCACCAGCCTAACCGGCCGGGTTGACGGATCCGCCATCATCGTCACCGGCGCAGTCTCAACCTCGGCTCCCAACGCCGCCCAACTGGATATGGCCGTAAAAATGACCAAACAATCGGCCCAGGAAGCCCTGACAATGGTGAAAAACTATATTCAGGAATTGTCTCCCAAAATCAGTATCCCCTGGTTGTTCGGGGACCTGTTAAAACGCTATACTCTTCACCACCAGCTGCTATCGGCCTCATATAATGTGGGCGGACCATCGGCCGGGTATGCCCTGGCCTTAAATACCATGTCGGCACTCTTAAATATTCCTTTGTGCATCGATTTCGGTATAACGGGTGCCCCCTGGACCAAGGGAGTACGAAAAGACGAAGTGGGAGGATCCGTCATCATCGGAGGTCATAGAAAAAAAACGGAAAAGGTATTGCTCTACCTGAGACGAATGTATATGCCCCTGCAAAACTATAAGGATCTGGAACCGGAATTTTTAATCGGATATTGGCAGCGAAAAAAGGATATTATTGCCGTAACCCATTTTGCAGATCTCATGCCCGAGGTCCTGTTCCTGGATGATACCCACAACACCCTGAGGGAAGAGCTTATTGAAAAACGGATTACCTACAAAATCGAAAACTACTATGCCAGCCAGACAGCCGAGTCTCTGAAACAAGAGATAATCCAGACAAAAAAGCTTATGAGGACCCGGGCGGAACAAGAGATCCTACGCAGGGTAAATGCCATCCACCTCTATCTTCTGGACCCTGACCGGGAAAAGTATATCTCCCATGAACAGATATTCCTAACCTATATGGAGGATTAGATCACCCGGCCCGGCTGGTAACCCATCGGAAAATGTTTTATAACCGGAGTAGAAATTCCTATCGCACATTTTCCACCCTATACATCGAAACAAATCGGCTGTAACAAAACTATCATTGAAATAGAAAAAGGTTTCATCGGTTACCGGTAGGGATATGCCAAAAAGCCTTAATATGGACTTTTTCAGTGTCCCCACAGTGAATTTCACTATTTTTTCATGTGTTATCTGGATTTGATCAAAATAAATACTGCTTCACTAACACTGTTAACTTTTTTATCTCAGGTGACACAGGTTTGCCGCGGGAACTTTCACACCTTTAGTCTTCCAACCAACTGGCCATTACAAACAAATCCATCTTGTATCGCCACGGCCCTTACAGTCCTTCCCACACAACCACCCAGTCCCTCCAATTCCTTTCTGAAATCATCGTCGTTTTTGACTCTTTCAATGGACATGAGTCCCCATTCTTTTCTGTTTGTGTTCAATTAATTTTTACGAAATAGGCCCTGAAAATCGGTCACAGGTCAGGTGGCAATTATCTGAAATTCGTCGGAGCCTGCCAACAACTTTTTGAAACATTCCCGAGGTGGTATAAGAAGCCTTTAAGTGATTGAAGCTTCAAATTTAATATCTCCATGAACAATTATTCCAAACCCATATGGAAGACTATCCCATCGTCTTATCCTCCCGCAAAGCCACCGGCTTTGAAAGGATTTCCGACCAGATAATTGCCTGTTGAAGCTGAGAAGATGGAAGCCTGGGCTGCCTGAAGGGATCAGCCAAAGACAAGTCACCGCCAGCCACCGGTTTCTTGGGGTTTGGAACAGACCGCCCCAATTCTTTTTCAGGCATCACCGGAGCCGCGGCAAAAACAGAGGGTTCACCCACTGGCTCCTCCACATAATCCTCCACATAATCCTCGGTTTCAAAGAGGTCTTCCCTGGTAGTTTGGAACTCCCCGTCCTCGGTCAAATGGTCCCAATAGGTTTCCTGGGTCTGCTTTCCCTTTTGGGCTTCCTGTTCTATGGTTTCTGCATATTTGCGGATCTGTACGCCTAATTTCTCAAACAAGGACAATTTTCCGGCCTTTCCGGCGTTGCTCTTTCCGGCCTGGACTTGCCCATCTGTTTTTTTCTTTTGGCTTAACCGCTTTAAAAGGGTTGGAAAGATAAAAAACAACAGGATCAGTAATATTGATATAATTGAATCAAAATCCATGGTACATCCTTGATAATGTCAAAGGCCCCCGGCAACATCGTCCTGCCCGGGACCTTCGATCCGGGTTATTCTTTCAATTTTGTTTCCGGGGTGGCAATTTTGTCTCTCATTTTGGTATCTGCCGCAATATTTTTGATTTTATAATAATCCATGATCCCCAGATTTCCGCTTCTGAAGGCCTCGGCCATGGCAAGGGGGACCTGGGCCTCGGCTTCCACAACCTTGGCCCGCATTTCCTGGACCCGGGCTCTCATTTCCTGTTCCTGGGCAAATGCCATGGCCCGTTTTTCCTCTGCCTTGGC
>PIVS01000746.1 GCA_003353855.1 Desulfobacteraceae bacterium | reverse complement strand
AAAGACCAATTTTCCCAAGACCTGGACCGGGCTTTTTATAATACCGGGATTTTTGCGGACCTTATCCAATGGGATAACGTGGAAATTCCGGCCCTGGTATCGGACCCGGAAGAAAAACCGGGGGATTTTGAGGCGCAAATTATCCGCAAAACCGTGGCCGTGCAGAAAAAAAACATTGCCGTGGCCCCGGCGGAAGGGGACCAGGTCCGCCTTAAACTGGACCCGGCCATGGTGGATGGTGGGGAGTATTGGACAGTGGGCGCGGTAAAGAATCTTTGGCATGAATTTGAAGTAAGTTTTTATAGGTATACAGCTTGAAAATAGACCTTTCAAACGAAACAGCAGACAAGGCCGCCAAGGTTATTGAAACCCTTGGAAACGAGGGGAAAAAGGCGGTTGCCAAGGCATTAAACCGGGCCAATGCGGGGACCAAAACAGATGCGGCCCGCATTGTCCGCACCCGGTACAATTTAAAGGCCGGTGCCATTAAAAAGACCTTTAAAATTGACCGGCGGGCCAATGCCCAAAGCCTTACGGCTTCCACAAGATCCACAGGAAGCCGCACCCCCCTGGTGGCCTTTGGTGCCAGGCCAGCAATGCCCGGCGGGAGAAAACCAGGGGGTGGCGTTTCTGTAAAGGTGCGGAACGCCAGAAAAAGGGTGCCGGGGTCCTTTGTTGCAAAGATGAAAAACGGCCATGTGGGCGTTTTTCAAAGGTCCGGGGATTATGGCCGGAACAAGGACAACGACCTGGAAAGAATAACAGAATTACATACCCTGGCCGTGCCGCAGGCCATCGAATGGGAAGAAAAAGCCCAGGGGAAAATATCAGACCTGGGGGCGGCCCGGTTTGAAAAACGCCTGGACCATGAAATGGGCCGGGCCTTGGAAAAAATGGGGGCAAGATAAATGAGTTTTGAACTTATCCGGGCAATAAATCAGGTTTTAAAAGATGGTATCCAAGATTTTAAAGCAAGGGTGCCAGAAAGCGAACCGGGGGAATATATCACCCCTAATATTTTTATAGGTGCCGTGCCGCCAAAGCGGAAAGGAAACACCCCCGGCCAGGATGATAAATCCGTTTTCCCCTTCATTATAAACCGCATGGTTTCCGGGGAAGATACGGAAACGGAATCCATTATAAATTTGCAGACCATTTGCGGCATTTATACGGCCTACGATGTGGAAGCCGGGGAACATGACATAATAAACCTTACAATGCGAGTAAAGCGCCTTTTGAGTGTGCAACAAATCATTGATAAACGGTTTATGAAAACCGGGGCCATTAACTGGCACCTGGGGGAAATTCAAGACAGGTATTTACAAGCCTTCCCGTTTTACGGCGGGGTTATCAAATCGGCGTGGAACGTGCCGGGATATGAAAAACTTTTAACAGTTGACCAGGAGAAAAAAGTGTATGGCGAAATTTAAGAACAAACCCCCGGCAAAAGTAGTGCCGGGACCGGCAATTTATGTGGGGCCAAATATGGGCGGGAATGTCCCCATGTCACAGTTTACAGTTTTTAAAAATGGGTTTCCGCCCTATGTGGCGGAGAAAATGAAAGCGGAGCCGGATTTTAAAAGGCTCTTTGTCCCCGTGGCGGATCTTAATGCCGCCCGGATTGAATTAAAAAAACCGGCAAGTGTAAGGGCCAGGGCTTTTAATGCAGTATTGAAAAACAGGGGGGTTAAATAATGTCATATAAACACGGCGTTTTTGTCTATGAGCAGGCCACCAGCATTGTGCCACCCGTGCGGGTGGAATCCGGTATGCCGGTTGTATTTGGAACGGCCCCGGTGCATTTGGTTGATGGGGTTGCCCCCGTCAATGAGCCGGTTCTTTGTTATTCCTATAAGGAAGCGGTTATGGCCTTGGGCTATTCTGGTGATTTTAAAAACTGGACTCTTTGCGAATTTATGTCCTCTATGTTTGCCCTTTTTGCCGTGGGTCCGGTGGTTTTTGTCAATGTTTTTGACCCTGCCACCCATAAAACGGCGGTGGATGAAGAAGCGGCCACCCTGGTGGATGGCAAGGCCACCCTGGCAAACCCTGATATTAT
>PIVS01001269.1 GCA_003353855.1 Desulfobacteraceae bacterium | reverse complement strand
TCGGGCTTAAAACTTGCCCGGGAAGATTTGACCGTCTTTGCCGTGGCAGGGGATGGAGATGCCCTGGGAATAGGCGGGGGCCACCTTCCCCATGTGGCCAGGAAAAATATTGATATCACCTTTATCCTTTTTGATAATTCCATTTACGGGCTGACCAAGGGTCAATCCTCTTCCACTACTCCCTATGAAATGAAGACCAACTCCCATCCCGTTGGGAATCCGGACACGCCTCTGAATCCCATCAAATTGGCCCTGGCCTACGGGGCATCCTTTGTGGCAAGGGGGTTTGCAGGTGATCCCGAGGGCATGAAAGAGATCATCAAACAAGGGACCTTGCACAAAGGATTTTCCTTTATCCAGATTCTTACCCCCTGCGTGACCTTTGACAAAACAAACAGGACCTGGAAAAACCTCAAGGAAAATGTATGTAAACTGGGATTACACCCAGAGGAAAATAATATGGAAATTGCCATGCGGGCAGCTGAGAACGAGCCCTTTGGA
>PIVS01001268.1 GCA_003353855.1 Desulfobacteraceae bacterium | reverse complement strand
GATATCACCCATTATATTGTCGTTTATGCCACTTTTAAACCTGTTAGGCAATAGCTTATGATCAAATAAACCATACAGAAAAAGGAGAAACGATGAAACCTATGCAAACAGTGACTGACCAAAAAATTAAAAAAACAATAGCCCCCTGCGGACTGTGTTGTGAAACTTGCTTTGCCCATGTTGACGGTGATATCCGAAGATACAGCATGAAGCTCAAAGAAAAATTAGGTGATTTCCACATCAATGCCAAACGGTTTGAAACCTTACTCGGTGATCCGATATTTAAAAAGTATTCAGATTTCAAAGAGATGCTGGACTATTTTGCATCGGAAAACTGCCGTGGCTGCCGCAATGAGCAGTGCAAACTTTTTAAAGACTGTGGTGTGCGCGTGTGCCATCAGGAAAAAGGAATTGATTTTTGCTATCAGTGCGATCAGTTTCCCTGTGACAAAACAAACTTTGATCCGGCGCTCTATAAAGGATGGGTGGCAATAAACGAAAT
>PIVS01000194.1 GCA_003353855.1 Desulfobacteraceae bacterium | reverse complement strand
GCAATACAAAGATGCCATTCTATTCTATCGGATGGGGGATTTTTATGAAATGTTTCTCGAGGATGCCCAAAAAGCCTCCGCCATCCTTGAGATTGCCCTAACCTCCAGAAATAAGAATGACAGTTCTCCCATTCCCATGTGCGGGATACCCTACAAGGCAGCAGACAATTACATTGCAAAACTGATAGGGAACGGATGCAAGGTGGCTGTCTGTGAACAGGTGGAGGATGCAGCCCAGGCCAAGGGACTTGTCAAACGGGAAGTGATCAGGGTCATTACCCCGGGTATGATCCTGAACGAATCCCTTCTGGATAAAAAATCCAATAATTTTATGGTTGCCCTTTCTAAAACCAAAGATGCCGTGGGACTTGCCTGCCTTGATATTTCAACGGGAACCTTTAAAACCTGCCAGCAGGAAAGAGGAGGAAATTCAATTCCCTCCTCTTTGATCGATGAAGCTTTAAAACTTGATCCCAAGGAGGTTTTGCTGCCCTCCTCCTTTGAGGCAGACCCTGTTTACAAGCAGGTGAGACATGCTTTTCGTGCAATCCAGATCACCTATCTTGATAAAAGTCAGTTCCATGTGGAAGATGCCAGGGAAAGGCTGCAAAAAAAGTTTAAAACCCGCAGCCTTGAAGGATTCGGCATTGAGAATTACACGGCTGCCATCTCGGCTGCCGGTGCTGTGATCTCCTATGTCCAGGATACCCAGATGCAAGATACCCAGCACATCTTCCAGATCATTCCCTATGATCTGAAAAATTTTTTAAAAATTGATGACCGCTCCTGCAAAAACCTGGAACTTCTAAATAATATCCAAACCCTGGATAAAAAAGGGACCCTGATTTTTGTACTGGACAAGACGGTTACGGCCATGGGGGGACGGCTGATAAAAACCTGGATACGATACCCCTTAATTGACCGGGATAAGATCCAGGAACGGCTTGACTGTATAGAAGAAATTCTCAAAGCATCCCATATCCACCAATTGATCATCACCCATTTAAAATCGGTCTATGACCTTGAACGGCTGGGCAGCAAGATTTCCATGGGACAGGGGAATGCAAGGGATCTTATTTCCCTTAAAAATTCCTTGAAAAAGCTTCCCAACTTATTTACGGAACTTTCCATGTTTAAACACCCGGTATTAAACGGCAGTCTTCTTGAAAATCAGGAACAGCTGTTAACGGGTCTTGCATCCCTTGCCGATTTGATAGAGGATGCCATCCGGGAGGATGCCGGCCATACCCTGAACGAAGGAAATCTCATCAAGGACGGTTACAATCCGGAACTGGATGAACTGCTTACCATCACCAGGGATGGAAAGTCCTGGATTGCCAGGGCCGAGGCCACAGAAAAAGAAAAAACAAAGCTTTCTTCTTTAAAGATCAAATATAACAAGGTGTTTGGATATTTCATCGAGGTTTCCCGGGCACAGTCGAGCCAAGTGCCGGAAAATTATGTTCGAAAGCAGACCCTTGTCAATGCCGAACGTTTTATTACCGACGAGATGAAAGAGGTGGAATCCACTATTTTAAATGCCCAGGACAAGAGAAATTCCCTTGAATACAAGATTTTTTCCTCCATCAGGGACCAGGTGCTTGAAAAGGCTATTCTGATCTTGAAGATGGCTGAATTTATCGCAGTAGTTGACACTCTCCAGTCACTTGCCCAGGCAGCATCTGAAAACGGATATACCAAACCCGAAATAAACAATGAAAACCTTATTGACATTGAAGATGGCAGACACCCGGTGGTTGAAAAACTGATACAAGGTGAACGCTACGTTCCCAACTCCATTAGGCTGGATAGCGTAGACCATCAGCAATTGCTTATCACAGGGCCTAATATGGCGGGTAAATCAACGGTGTTAAGACAGGTTGCCCTGACAGTTCTCATGGCCCAGATGGGCTCATTTGTACCGGCAAAAAAAGCATCAATCTGCCTGACAGACCAAATTTTCACCCGGGTTGGAGCCCTGGACAACCTGTCCTCTGGCCAGAGCACATTTATGGTTGAAATGGAGGAAACCGCCAATATTGTCAACAATGCCACCCAAAACAGCCTGGTTATCCTTGATGAAATCGGCAGGGGTACAAGTACCTATGACGGAATGAGCATTGCCTGGGCAGTGGCGGAATATCTCCATGACCTGAAAGGGTTTGGGGTGAAGACCCTTTTTGCCACCCATTACCATGAACTGATCCGCCTTGAACAAATCAAGCCCCGCATTAAAAACTATCATATTGCGGTAAAAGAATTTAATGACAACATTATTTTTTTACGGAGGCTGGTAAAGGGCGGGACCAATAAAAGCTATGGAATCCAGGTTGCAAGACTGGCCGGGGTTCCGGACCCTATCATTGATTCCGCTAAATTGGTTTTATCCAAGATTGAACAAGAAAACGGGAAAGAACCCCCCTTGGTAATCCCGGAAAAATCAAAGGGGACAAAAAAAAGAAAAAAGAAAAATGAAGATGGTCAGCTCGAATTGTTTGGAAACTCCGACGGTCTGCTGAAACAGATGTTGGGAAAAGCAAACATTTCAAATATGACCCCCTTGGATGCCCTTATTTTTTTAAATGATTTAAAGAAAAAGGCATTGAATTAAAAAATGGGAAGATTTCGGCCCAAACCCCAATGCATCTGCCTGGCTCTTTTCATGATCATCTGCATGGCCTATTTCCCCACCACAGGCCAGGCCGCTTCAGCCAAACAAAAATACATGAATGCCGATAACTGCTTTAAAAAACTGCGAAATTCTCCCGTTAAACGGCAAAAGGTATCAGGATGGCTAAATTGCATCCGCCGGTATGAAACAATATACAAAGCCCACCCCCAAAGTTCCTGGGCACCCGCCGGGATGTACAAGGCAGCAGAACTTTATCTTCAATTATTTAAACGATCCGGCAATGATGTGCATAAATCCCGGGCCATTGATCTTCTGGCCAGAATAAGAAACAAATATCCCCAAAGTGCCTATAGCGGAAGGGCAAGGATCCTAGTCAAATCCCTTGCTGTAAATTCCGAAGATCATAAAAAATCAATCAAAAATATCCGTTCAAAAAAGCAAGATACCCGGAATGATACACGAATTAGCAAATTCAACCAGGATAGCCGGGATATAGAAAAGCTGATACAAGAAGAAGAGAATAAAAAAAACTCTCAACCCCTTATCCTGAAACCCAAGACCAGGGATTTGCCTAAACCTGAAAAAAAAATACCGACGGGTGACATCCTGGTAACCAAACTGAGGTTCTGGTCCAATCCGGAATATACCAGAATTGTAATCAATGCCGCTGACGAGCGTAACTATTCCCACCGCCTTCTGAAAAAAGACCCAGCCATTAACAAGCCCTTTCAAAGACTTTATATTGACATTGAAAAGACCAGGCTGGGAAAGGATGTTGCAGAACATATACCCATCAACGACAATCTGCTGAATCAGGCAAGGGCCGGTCAATATCTGCCCCATACCGTACGGGTGGTGGTGGATATAAAGTCCTTTGAAAACTATAAAATTTTTTCATTAAAGGATCCCTTCAGGATTATCATTGACGTATGGGGAAAGGGTTCCAATGGGTCCCCTCCACCGGAACAGTCCATTGCCCAAAAAGATCCTGACAAGGTACCGGTTAAAACCACACGAATTACCACGGATAATCTGAAATCATCTGATATTGCAAGACAGCTGGCCCTGGGAGTCAGAAAAATCATCATTGATCCGGGCCATGGCGGACCTGATCCCGGGGCTCCCGGATATATCAAAGGCGTCTGGGAAAAGGATATTGTGCTCAAGCTGTCCCTCAACCTTGCTGAAAAGCTAAGGACCCGGCTGAACTGCACCGTGGAGCTGACCCGGACAACGGACAGGAAGCTAACCCTTGAGGAGCGAACAGCCATTGCCAATACCCAGCGTGCAGATCTGTTTATTTCCATGCACTGCAATGCCGCTAAAAATAAAAAATTAACCGGGTTTGAAACATATATATTGAACCTGGCAACCGATGATCAGGCAATTGCGGTGGCAGCAAGGGAGAACGCCACCTCCAAAAAAAACATTTCCGATCTTGAATATATTTTAAGCGATTTGATGAAACATGCCAAGATTGGAGAATCAACCAGGCTGGCCAATGATGTTCATAAATCAATGATCCAGGGAATGAAAAAGAAATATTCAAAGATAAATGATCACGGTGTCAAACAGGCACCTTTCTATGTTCTTCTGGGTGCCAGAATGCCCTCTATTCTCATTGAGACATCCTTTATCAGCAACAAAACCGAATGCAAAAGACTTTTGACCCTGTCCTATAGGAATGACATCTGCAATGCCATTACCGATGGGATCGAAAAATATATAAAAGCCACAAACCCCAGACAACTATAAGCCAACAATTATAATCTGAAAAAAAAGGAGAACATCATGTCTTTTGAAAACATTATTCTTGAGGTCGAAAACAACATAGCCACCATATTTTTTAATAGACCAAAAGCCTTAAATGCACTTAACAATGCTCTTTTTGACGAACTGGACCAAGCCCTTGACATGGTAGGTAAAAATAGTGATATCCGGGTACTTATTCTCACCGGGGCCGGTGAGAAAGCCTTTGTGGCAGGGGCTGATATTTCAGAGCTTACAAAAATGAGTCCTTTGCAAGCCAAATTTTTCTCAAGAAAAGGCCAGAAAATATTTTCAAAGATTGAGGATCTTCCCATCCCAGCCATAGCAGCTGTTAATGGATTTGCCCTGGGGGGAGGAAGTGAAGCAGCCCTGGCCTGTGATTTTATCTACGCCTCTGAAAAAGCAATCTTTGGCCTGCCTGAAATCAACTTAGGGCTGATCCCAGGGTTTGGCGGCACCCAGAGACTTGCCAGACTTGTGGGAAACAACCGGGCCAAGGAATTGGTATTTACCGGAAAAAACATACGGGCTGACAAAGCCCTTGAGTACGGAATTGTCAATAAAATCTGTGCCCCTGAAAGTCTGATGGAAGAGGTTTTGAAAACAGCCAACCTCATTGCCTCCAAGGGCAAAGTAGCCTTGAGAGCCGCCAAAGAAGTCATCCAGAACGGAACAGCCGTTGATCTTGAGATCGGATGCAGAATCGAAAATGACGGTTTTGGTATCGCCATGGTAAGCGAAGACGCCAAAGAAGGGACCGCAGCCTTTCTGGAAAAACGAAAACCTGTATTCAAAGGAGAGCTCAACTAGCAGCTCTTCAAATTACTATAGTCAAGGATCCATCTATGCCCATTTATAACAAAGAGTTTGAAACCATGCCCAGGGAAGGTCTTGAGACTGTCCAGCTTCAAAGGCTGCAAACCACGGTTGAACGAATTTATGCCAGTGTTCCCTTCTACAAAACAGCCTTTGACAAGGCCGGTATAAAACCAGAAGATATCAAAACCTTAAAAGATCTTCAGCGGCTGCCCTTTACCAATAAACAGGATCTAAGGGACAACTATCCCTATGACATGTTTGCCGTTCCCATGGAGCAGGTTGTCAGAATTCATGCCTCCTCTGGCACCACTGGAAAGCCAACGGTTGTGGGCTATACTCAAAATGACATTAATACCTGGGCCGAACTCATGGCCAGGAGTTTTTCTGCAGCCGGTGCAGCAGCCCGGGATATACTCCACAATGCATTTGGATACGGCCTGTTCACAGGTGGCGTCGGTGCCCATTACGGTGCAGAAAAATTGGGGATGGCGGTAATTCCTGTGTCAGGCGGCAACACCAAACGCCAGATCACCATTATGCAAGATTTTAAACCCACCATCCTCAGCGGAACCCCCTCCTATATTCTGCATCTTGCCGAAGTGGCTGAGGAGATGGGGGTGGATTTTAAAGATCTGCATTTTAAAGCCGGTATTTTCGGTGCAGAGCCCTGGACAGAAAATATGCGGGCAGAACTTGAAGCAAAACTCCATTTAAAAGCAATTGATATTTACGGTTTGAGTGAACTAATGGGGCCCGGGGTTTCCATCGAATGCCATGAAGAGCAAAAAGGGCTCCATGTATTTGAGGATCATTTTATTGTTGAAATCATCGATCCTGAGACAGAAGAAATCCTTCCTCCCGGAGAAACAGGGGAGCTTGTTTTCACTTCCCTCACCAAGGAAGCCTTTCCCGTTATCCGGTATCGCACCAAGGACATTACCTCCCTGAATTCCACGCCCTGTGCCTGCGGCCGTACCCATATACGGATGAACAAGCCCTCGGGCCGAACCGATGACATGCTCATTATCAGGGGGGTTAATGTGTTCCCCTCCCAGATCGAAAGCGTTCTGATGGAGACCAAGGAAATTCTCCCCCATTATCAATTGGTGGTGGACAGGGTGAATAACCTGGATACCCTGACGGTAAAAGTTGAAATTGATGAAAAATTATTCAGTGACGATATCAAAAGCCTCCAATCAATGGAAACCACCATTTCCAACAATATAAAGGAATATCACGGGGTATCGGCAAAGGTTATGCTTGTGGAACCCAAGACCATCCAAAGAAGTCAGGGCAAAGCGGTCAGGGTCATTGATAACCGAAAACTATAAAGAAAAGGAGAACACAAATGCTTGCAAAACAAATATCTATATTTATTGAAAACAAAGAGGGACGCCTGGCAGAGGTCACTGCGATCCTCAGGGATGCCAATGTGAATATCAGAGCCTTGTCCCTCGCCGATACAACGGATTTCGGCGTATTAAGGCTCATTGTCAATGACAATGAAAAAGCTGAACTCGCCTTGAAAAAAGAAGGATTTACAGTGGGAATAACCCAGGTACTTGCCGTTGAAGTCAGTGACGAACCAGGAGGCCTGAACAAAGTGCTGGATCCTTTATGCGAACAGGATGTCAATGTAGAATACATGTATGCCTTTGCCAATCCCCAGTGCAAAAATGCCATCATGATATTCCGGTTTGATGATCCTCAAAAAGCCTTGGAAATCCTTGCAGAAAAATCAATCAAGGTGATCACTTCCAAGGAAATTTGTGATCTTTAAATCTTAGACAAAATTTCACCATAAAGGAAAATAAGACATTTCATCTCCTTTATGGTGGATTAAAAAAGCTTAGACATCGTCTTACTTTACACTTTTTTATTCACACCGGTTTATTCCCATTATAGTCAAGGGGAAGTTTAATGAGAAAGCAAGAACCGTTGGCGGGACTGGATTCCACTGCAATATGGCCCTTGTGATTTTCCGTAATAATAAAATAGGAAACAGCAAGTCCAAGCCCTGTTCCTTCCCCCACAGTTTTTGTGGTAAAAAATGGCTCAAACACCCTTTTTTTCGTATCTGCCTTCATGCCCAAACCATTGTTCCTGATTTGAATGCAAATATAATTATCCTCTTGAAATATTTTTAAGACAAAACGAGGGGGATCAGTCATTTCACCGCCCATCATGGCCTGGGCACCATTGGACAGAATATTGAAAAATACCTGTTGAATTTCACTGGATTTACATGAAACCATGGGCAATTGTTCATCATATTCTTTTATGACTATGATTTTTTTAAAATCAAATTTCTTTTTCAGGCTATAATCACTTGCAGCAAGTTCAAGTGTCTGATTCAACAAAAGGCAGACATCCACCGGAACAAAACCCGAGGAACTTTTCCGTGAAAAGGAGAGCATGTTAGATACGATGGCAGCAGCCCGTCTGCCAGCGTCCAGAACGGAATCTATCATTTTATAGATATCCCTCAGCTCCATATAAGTTTCAAGGTCATCCAGATTGATCCCGACCTTCCTGGCTGCATCAATATTGGCAGGCAATTTTGTTTTAAGCCGGTTTTGGATCACCTGGGAATTTTGCAAAATACCGGCAAGGGGATTGTTAATTTCATGGGCCATACCCGCAGCCAGTCCTCCAAGGGATACCATTTTTTCAGATTGCACCATCATTTCTTCAAGCTTGAGCTTTTCATCTTCTTGTCTTTTTAAGCTCAAGGCTTCTATCAATGCGACGGCCAGCATCTCAGCCGATTCCCTGTCGCAGGCATCATACCCGTTTTTCTTTCCGGCAAAAGCAACAAGCCCCTTCACCTTGGCCCCAAGTTTTATGGGCACCCCAAGAAAAGAGTCTATGGGAATATGTACGTCGGGCATTCCCATAAAATCAGGGTGGGAAGCCGGATCATTGGATATCACGGAAACCTCCTCAAGGATCACCCGGGAGAAAATCCCATGGACAGGTTTCCCCTGAACCGGGAGATTATCCCCCATGGCTAGGGGAAGGTCTGACATGCCCCCTTGGGATACAGCCAAAACATCCAGTAGATCAGGATCATCATCGGAAAGTTCCCCTATGAAACAATACCTGCTGGGAATAATTGCCAGTGCAATGGGAATAAACAATTCGGCAATTTCCTTATAAGAATGGGCCAGCATGGATTTTTGGAAAAATGTATTTACCGAAGAAAT
>PIVS01000745.1 GCA_003353855.1 Desulfobacteraceae bacterium | reverse complement strand
TTGGAGCGCTGCCGGTATATCCCTGGTCGAGGGTGAGAATGTTCTTACCGTGACAGCCAGTGATGGGGCAGGAAATACATCTACAGATGTCCTGACAGTGGTGTATACAATATCAGACACGACCGCACCGGCCGTTACGATCACCTCCCCGACTACAGGATCAACCTATGGAACAAAATCAGACAGCCTGAACATAGGCGGCACAGCGTCGGATGCCGTAGGCGTGACCAAGGTCGCATGGTCCAACTCAAGGGGCGGATCAGGCACTGCCACAGGAACAACTAGCTGGAGTGTGGCTGGAATAACTCTTGCCGAGGGTGATAACGTAATTACCGTGACAGTCAGTGATGCGGCCGGAAATGTTTCAACAGATGTCCTGACAGTCGTATATACAATACCGGTAGTAACAGACACTCAAGCTCCTGTATTACAGGTGAATGAACCGACTACCGGAAGATTCCTTTTTACACGAGAAGCTAGTGTTACAATTTCCGGTACTGCTTCTGATAATAGTGGTATAAAAGTGGTCAAGTGGTCAATTAAACAAGGTGGAAATGGTGTGGCAAGCGGAACTTCAACCTGGGAAGCTGTGAATGTACCTTTGGTAAAGTATAGGAATAGTATAACCATAACTGCTGAGGATGAAGCTGGAAATATAACTGCTTACGATTTTACTGTATATTCTTGGCAGCGATAACGAGCGACTAACATAAGGCGATTTACCTTGAAAAAGAAAGCCGGGACTTCATAGGAATTCCCGGCTTTTTTTGTTTATATCGTGTCCTTCCGACTGGCGTGCGTGAAATTATCTGCCCGGGATGATAAATTCGGTTCCGAACATGATTACAAAGGAGAAGGAACCGATGAATTCACCAGCTATACCCGGCAAAGATTCAATGCTGGAACATGTCAGACAGCAATTTATAACCTGGAGAGAAACCAAAAAACACCGGGAACGCATTCCCAAAACTTTATGGCGGGCCGCAGTAGATCTGGTCAACTCAGGAGAATATAGTTTGCACAAGATCGGAAAAACCTTGAGACTGAATCAGGCTGATCTCAAAAAACAAGTATCCAAAAATTTGCCTGGTCCCGCTTTCCTTGAACCAGCCTTTATTGAACTGGATCAACCGTCGGTATCTGTTTCCGAATGTATCATAGAATTGGAAAACGTCTCCGGAGCAAAGATGCGGATGTGTTTCAGGGGACAAGCTGATCCGGCGTTGGTAGAACTTGGAAGGTCCTTTTGGAGGAAGCCGGCATGATACAAATCACCCCGCACATGAGGATACTTTTGGCAGTGGCTCCTGTTGATTTTAGAAAAGGCATTGACGGTCTGGCAGCTTTATGCCGGTCAGTTTTAAAATCAGATCCGTTCTCAGGCTGTATGTTCGTATTTCTCAACCGTCAAAAAACTTCCATAAAAATACTTTGCTATGACGGACAAGGATTCTGGATCTGTCAGAAACGTTTATCCAAAGGCCGTTTAATTGGTGGCTTAAAAATGAGGATGATGATATCGCCTCTCTGGATGCCCATGAACTCCAGATGCTGGTTTGGAACGGTGATCCTTCCCAAACCAGGGCAGCTCCCATGTGGCGGAAAATCGCAGTATAATTTTTTTGTTCAAGATTCCTTTTTTACGTACGTTCAAGCATAGCATATGCTATACAACGCTGCTATGAAAGATGACATCATACTGACATACCGCGGCAAGACCGCAACCAAAGAAGATGTAGGTTTTATCAATGCCCTGATAAAAAACAATTCCAAGGCCAGCCGCTATGCCCTGTCAAAGGAATTATGCAGGGCATGGAACTGGGTCCAACCCAACGGTATTCTGCGTGATATGGTGGCCCGGGGGTATATGCTAAAACTCCACAGGGAGGGGCATATTACGTTGCCACCCCAAAAGAAGATTGTTAAAAATCCCTTTGTAAACCGGAGGCTGTTAAGATGCAAATACTGTAACGGCTTACCCCAGAATCATTGACAAAATACTGTCACGGTTCAATTGGGCATCACCCCGCCGCAATACCCCGCCAATAGAAAATAAATCATACCCCG
>PIVS01000744.1 GCA_003353855.1 Desulfobacteraceae bacterium | reverse complement strand
CTGGATAATTTTGACAATCTCATGGGGGCCATCCAGGTCATGAACGAGCAGCAGGGTTTTGACATTGCCCTGCGCCATATGACCCTGTCCACAGTGGGTTTGGTTCCGGGTATTGAACGGCTGGCCAAACTGAAAATGCCGGGGCTTAGACTGGCCATTTCCATCAATGCCCCGGATGACGTGACCCGTTCCCAACTCATGCCCATAAACAATAGCTTTCCCCTGGCCGCTCTGAAAAAGAGCCTGGTTGATTTTTTCCTGCCCAAACGGGGGATATTTTTATTTGAATATATTTTAATCAAAGGGCTCAATGATTCTCCTGTTCATGCCGATCTGCTTGCTGATTTTATTACCCCCCTGCCGGTGCGGCTCAACCTGATCGCCTATAATCCTGTCAAAGATCTTGACTATGAAAGCCCAAGTGACGGGCAGATGCATGCCTTTGCAGATCTTTTGTCGGCAAGGGATATAATGGTCATTAAGCGCTGGAGCCGTGGCCGGTCGGTTGCTGCCGGGTGCGGCCAGTTGGGAAAACATCTCTGATTATCTGGTTTTGCTCCAAAAGCCTGAGCCTTTGAGTTTTATCCATGTTTTATCAGTTTCCTTTCTGACTTGACAGAAAAGAAAATCTATGAATAATACTGCCACAGTATACGATGAACCCTTTACTGGAAATCCCATGAATTATTCTGAAGATAAAAGTAAGGCTGGTGAATATTTAAGGCTGGTTTTGGGCTATCTTGCAAAATATAATCAGCCGGCAAGCCCGGTCAATTATACGGTCTGGTATGAATATGTGTCAGGAAAGAACCGGAAGCTTAAAAAAGCCATGGATTCTTCCATTGAATCTGCCACCCCCATAACCGACAAAAATATGGAACGCCTCTACCAGAAATTTGTGGCTGACGGTGACAGGATCGTTATCAGCAAGTTATTGACCAAGATTAATCTGATGCTCAGGGAAATCACCGGCCATGTGCTGGAGACCGAAGGCGATTTTTCCGGCCATGGAATCAATCTAAAGGGGTTGTCAGACCAGATTCAAGAGGTTCAGGATTACGAAGGAATAAAACATATTGTTGATCTTATGATTGTGGAGACCAAGGCCCTTGTAAAATCAGGGTCTACGCTCCAGAGCCGGATGAAGATCTCTTCGGCGGATCTGCAGCAGCTTTACAGGGAACTGGAAAAATCTCAAAAAGAAGCACAGACGGATGCCCTGACCGGTCTGATCAACCGGAGAGGGCTTGAAAAACGGTTTGAGCTGGAGCGGATCCGGGCAAAACAGAATAATATTGCTTTTTCCATTATTATGGTGGATATCGATCATTTCAAAAAGGTCAACGATACCTTTGGCCATCTGGTGGGGGACAGCCTGTTGAAGGGGATCTCCCATATTTTAAAAAAACAGTTGCGGCGCAATGATATTGCTGCCAGATACGGGGGGGAGGAATTTTTGATCCTTCTGCCCGAGACCGATCTTGCGGGTGCCGGGGCCGTTGCCGGGAAAATACAAAAGGGCCTGTCAACCAAGGAGTGGAAACTCAAGGAGTCCGGAAAGAGTATGGGGAGTATTACGGTTTCCATGGGAATTTCAGTCTATGCCATGAATGAAACGGGAAGGGCAATGATCAAGAGGGCAGACGATGCACTGTATATGGCAAAAAATACCGGTCGAAACCAGATCGTAACCCAGGCATCATTAAGGGGTTAAATCGAGCCGTTCGGCAGGAATTATCTTCTGGAGGATGCTGCCATGAGAATTCCGAATCCGATAAATGCGGACCCGCTGGTTCTGCTGAACCATTTCATTCTTGCGGGTGCGGCCAGGAATACAATGGCCTTGGGGTTGCTCACCGCCACGCCAAAGGCCTGGATAAATATTTTAAATGAAGATATATCAGGTGGTGCCCCCCTGCTCTCCAAAGGATCAACTAATTTTGATTTTTGAAAAAACTGGCTTTTTTCCATCCATATAGACCGGCTTTTGTCATGATGAAAAAAACCGCCGGCCCGGGTGTGGCCGTGGCAATGAAAACAAAAGACAGATATAAGAGCCATGATTGCAGG
>PIVS01000743.1 GCA_003353855.1 Desulfobacteraceae bacterium | reverse complement strand
CCGGGTGTTAATTCAGTGGAAACAAAAATCGGACACAATTATTACAAGGGCAATATCATCCATAACTATGAATTTGAAACCCCCTCAAGAATTCTTCTGGTGGATGATGAAAAAGAATTTATCCAGACTTTGTCCGAGCGCCTCAGGATGCGCCAGTTCTCAAGCGAAATTGCCTATAACGGTCAACAAGCATTGGATTTCACGGATGAGGAAGATACGGAGGTCATCCTCCTGGACTTGAAAATGCCCGGGATTGACGGTTTTGAAGTATTGAAAAGAATCAAAAAAAACAAGCCCCACATTGAAGTCATCATCCTCACCGGCCACGGTTCCGAAGCGGATCGGGAAACCTGCATGGACCTGGGTGCTTTTGCCTATCTCCAGAAACCTGCTGATATTGATCTAATTACCCAGACCATGAAAAAGGCCTATGAAAAAATAAAAACTGCTAACAGATAACGGCAGTCCATTGCCTGTTTCTTAAATCATATAAAGGGAATCCATATAAACATGAAAATAAAAGTATTAATAGCCGATGATGAAAAGGAATTCATCGAAACCCTGGCCCAACGCCTTGAGATGAGGGACTTTGCTGTAACCACGGTAAGCTCCGGAGATGCGGCCATTGAAATCGCTGAAAAAATTAATTTTGATGTCATCATCCTTGACGTTCAAATGCCCGAAATAAACGGCATTGATGCCTTAAAAAAGATAAAGGAGATAACCCCCCTGACCCCGGTGATTATGCTGACCGGGGAGGCAACCGTGGAGAATGCCATCCAGGGCATGAAACTGGGAGCTTTTGATTTTTTGATCAAACCCACTGAGACGGAGCGCCTTTCCGAAAAAATCAAACAGGCATATGCCCATAAGCATGAGAATGAAGAACGTATTCGTCAGGCTGAAATCGAAAACATTTTACGGACCCGCGGCTGGTAATTACAGGACATAAATAATCATGACAACGCAAACCATAAGCGAATCAAATATTGACTGGAAACGTATCCTGTTTTTGCTGGCAGGAGTTACCCTATTTGCAATTGTAAATTTTTCCCCGGCCTGGCCCGATGCCATTGACCCCACAGGAAAACATTTTGTGCTGAGCAAAGAAGCAAAAGGTGCTTTGGCCGTTTTTCTCCTGGGGGGAACCTGGTGGGTTTTTGAAGTTGTGCCCATTGGGATCACAAGCCTGACCATCGGCGTATTACAGGTGCTTTTTTTAATCCGGCCTGCTGATTCGGCATTCAAGGATTTTATGACCCCTTCGGTGCTCTTTATTTTTGCCTCCCTGATGATTGGCTTGGTCTTTACCAAAACAGGCCTCACCAGGCGCCTGGCCTACAAAATGTTAATGGTCGTAGGAGAAAAAACCAGTATGATTTATCTGGGGTGTTTTGTGGTAACTGCTGCATTGAGCCATATCATGGCCCACACGGCCGTGGCAGCCACCATGTATCCCCTTCTCATGACCATCTATGAAATGTATGCCGATGATGACAAACCCACCAATTTTGGAAAGGGCCTGTTCATGGGCATGGCATTTGTGGCCGGGGCCGGCAGCATCGTCACCCTTTTGGGAGCTGCCAGGGGAGCGGTTGCAATAGGTTTTTATCAGGATATCATTGGAAAGGAAATTTCATTTTTTGAGTTAAGTTACTACATGTTCCCCATCGGCTGGATCATGGTTTTTATCCTATGGGGATTTTTCATGTTTTTTTTCAAACCTGAAAAACAAAACATTCCCGGACTCAAGGAAAAAGCTGCTTCCCTCAGCAAATCCATGGGAAAAATCACAAAAAACGAAATCATTGCCGCCTCCATAATCTTTACCTGCATCCTTATCATGTCTCTGAGATCCTTTGTTCCCTTTTTCGGGGCTCTGGACAAAACCGCCATTATCCTTGTGTCAACCATCCTGTTTTTTATTCTTGGAATTCTTGACATCAGAGATCTGGAATCCATTCCCTGGAATATCATCCTGCTTTTCGGCGGTGCCATGAGCATTGGGTTCTGCCTTTGGCAAACCGGTGCCGCTGAATGGCTTGCCATCAACTGGCTCACCCTTTTCCAA
>PIVS01001267.1 GCA_003353855.1 Desulfobacteraceae bacterium | reverse complement strand
CCCCAAAATTGCGAATTGAAATAGGCCGACTCATGTAATAGCCCCCCCTAAATATTTTTTCAGCAAAAATTAAGCAAAGTTTTTACTTTCTTCAAGCGAGGCTCTAGCTAATTCGCTTGGTTGTTGTGCCTCCATTTCAACATTTCTCAGTAGCTTGGTCTCATATCTAATAATTTATGCCCCAAAATTGTGAATTGAAATAGGCCGACTCATGTAACAGCCCCCCTAAATATTTTTCAGCCAAAAATTAAGCAAAGTTTTTACTTTCTTCAAGCAAGGCTCTAGCTAATTCGCTTGGTTGTTGTGCCTCCATTTGAACATTTCTCAGTAGCTTGGTCTCATATCTAATAATTTATGCCCCAAAATTGTGAATTGAAACAGGCCGACTCATGTAACAGCCCCCCCTAAATATTTTTCAGCACAAAATTAAGCAAATTTTTCACTTTCTTCAAGCGAGCCTATACCTAATTCGCTTGGTTGTTGTGCCTCCATTTGAACATTTCT
>PIVS01001266.1 GCA_003353855.1 Desulfobacteraceae bacterium | reverse complement strand
AAAATCAGGGTTATAACTTTGGTCATAATTATGGTCTTGGAAAAAACAATCTGAGTATCGTGTTTGTCATGCTTATGATGCTGGCTTTTTTGGTGGATCAGGCATTACAGCTTTGCTGCTCTTTGTTTAATAAGGTGTGGAAAAAATGCAACAGCAAGCGACAATTATGGGAGGATATACGCTCTCTATTCAGATTTTTTGAATGTGATTCAATGGAGTCATTATATTGTGGCATTCTCTACGAAATAAAGGTGAAATTGCCGAATTTTTCGACCCAGTAGATCAGGCTATTTTCATTGTCAAAGATCTATAGTTCTCTGCTTCTTTTCAATAAAAGAGGTGGCAGGCAGATGGGTTTCTATGCTCCAAAAGTGCGATTTTATCCTGTTTTTCGGCATGGTAATGTTAAACTCATGGGTTACACGTCAGAACAACCTGTTTTAACCTCGTCAATTCATGAAATAGACGGGTATGCGCAGTGGATAGCTTGGCTTCGGGAATTGC
>PIVS01001265.1 GCA_003353855.1 Desulfobacteraceae bacterium | reverse complement strand
GTCCGATGGCAAGGGTATTGCCGCTGTTTTAAAGGCAGAAATTGAAAAAGGCAGTTATGATTTGATACTCACCGGTGCCCAGGCAGATGAAGGAGCCGGACAGGTGGGTGGCATGGTTGCAGCCATGCTGGACTATCCCTATGCATCACTGGTTAACAAAATTGATGTAATTGATGACAAAAACATCAATGTGGGAAGGGAAATCGAAGGCGGCAATCAGGAAATGAATGAAATTGCCCTTCCTTGTGTGCTTTCCATCCAGACCGGTATTAATGAACCCCGGTATGTTGGAATTCGTGGTATCAGAAAAGTTGCCAAGGTGGAAATTCCGGTAAAGGGAGCTTCTGACCTGGGACTTGATGCGGCAAGTGTTGGAGACGCCGGTGCCAAAACCCGTAGGGTGGATTATTTTGTGCCTGACATGGGGGATGGTGCTGAAATGCTGGAAGGCTCCACAGATGAGATTATTGGAAAACTTATTGAAAAGCTTAAAGCCAACGGAGG
>PIVS01000193.1 GCA_003353855.1 Desulfobacteraceae bacterium | reverse complement strand
AACCTTCGGGACTCAAAAGCGCTTGAAATCCTTCTTAAAAAACAGGCAGCCCAGCAAAGATTTTATGGGGCGATCTGTGCCTCACCTGCCCTGGTCCTGCATCATCACGGGTTGGTGACCCCGGGAAAAGTGACCTGCCATCCCGGATTTGCGGATGTTATTGATAATGGGAATATACTTGAACAAAATGTGGTGGTGGACAAGAATTGCATCACCAGCAGGGGGGCCGGAACAGCCTGTGATTTCGCACTCACCCTGGTTGAACTTTTGTACTCCGGGGAAAAGAAAAAACAGGTGGCCCAGAGCCTTGTCCTGAAAATTGAATAGGGCCCCTTGCGTAATGATGATGCCTTAAGTCAATACGGCGGTTCATTGTTTTAGGTCATATTCATTTTACCAGGATATATAAGGGGAGAAGTGCAATGGAATTGTTTGCTGCAATGGACCAGAGGCAAAGCTGCCTTGGCAAACCAACAAAGGTGTCCGCAAAAGCACCCCGGAAACCAATGGTAAAAAAGACGGTGTTCATTGAACCCTGACCTAATATTCAGAGAAGATGAAAATAGGGTAAGAAAGGATAATCCGCTGATTCGATATCGGTACCAGACATTCAGGAGGTTTATTCCCATGGAAAGAGACAATTCAAATACTTATCCTCCCAGGTTCGGCATGACATATTTGATCCCAATGGCGGTGATCACTCTTTTTTTCCTTGTTGGATGCAGCAACATTGGACCGAAAACGATTCCCCTGGATCGCTTCGACTACAAGAGGGCCGTATCAGACTCCTGGACGGAACAGACCCTTTTGAATATTGTGAAGTTACGATATTCCGACATGCCGCTTTTTATGGAGGTGGCCTCCATCGTGAGCGGCTATACTCTTGAGAGCGAGGTGAGCCTGAATGGAAACCTTTCTTCTTTAGCTTCGGATTTCGGGGACTATGTCACACTGGGCGCTTCAGGAAAATACGTAGACAGGCCCACCATTATCTACGTCCCCATTAGCGGACAAAAATTTAACAAAAGCTTTATGACGCCCATCCCCCCAGCGCAATTTTGTTTCTCATGCAATCGGGCTGGCCCATTGATGTGATTTTCCCCCTCACGGTGGATACCATCAATGGGCTGCGCAGCCATATCTCCGCCGGGAAAGATGCCAGGGCTGGGGATCCTGATTTTTACCGTGTGATTGCCCTGCACAAAATAGATCCTGATGTGGATGAAACCCGGGACGGGACGATCTTCCTTGATGACATCAGTGAAATCTCTCCGGAGGTCCAGGCTAAGCTTTTGGGGGTGCTACAGGAAAAAAAATTCGAACGGGTGGGGGGCGCTGAAACCCTTTCTGTGGATCTGCGCATCATCGCAGCCACAAACCGCAATTTAACCGAGGAGATAGCAGCCGGCCGGTTTCGAAGCGACCTTTACTATCGGTTGAACGTTTTCCCAATAACCATGCCACCCCTGCGAAATCGGAAAGAGGACATTCCCCTTCTGGTTGAACATTTTGTTGCCATGTTTGCCAGAAGAAGTGGAAAAAGAATTGATCAGATTCCAAAACCCCCCATGGAGCGTCTGGTTGATTATCATTGGCCGGGAAATGTCCGGGAATTGTGCAATGTGATCGAACGGGCCAGCATCACCAGCCCCGGCCCGGAGCTGCTGTTGTCGGAAACCCTCAGCCAAGACTCGCAGGTCTCCCATGGAAGGGTTGACTCCCCGGATGATTTTTTAAGTCTGAAGGAGATGGAGCACCGCCACATCCTCAAGGCCCTTAAAACCACTTCCTGGTGTATCAGCGGAGATGGGGGGGCTGCAAAACTATTGAATATCAATCCCTTTACATTGAGAAACCGCATGAAAAAGCTGGATTTGAAAAGATCCTGATGGTGTTGATTTTTTCCTGAACTATCTGTCCCTCCAATTCAGGATAGAAATCTGCCGTATGTGGTTGCCATATACGGCTAATTCGCCTTATATGGCGAAGTGGTTTCGTCTTATTAAAAACCGGTCACTGAATAAAATTCATCGACAAACTTAATATTTCAGTCTGTTATCATATTGTTGATGTAATGGACCTTTCCAGGCTCACTTCTTGAAGTGTACTTAAAATTGAAAACATACTTAAAAGATTAATCCGCGTATAACAAAAATATAATTCCCAAAAAATTGGAGGTGATCCACATGGTCGGGTTAGAAATTTTGGTAAAAATCCAACCCGAGAAACGATTTGAGTTTTTGCAGGCATTTGAGCTTTTGACCCAGCCAAATCGTAATTCTCAGTGTATTGAACAGACACTTTTTGAGAAAGCAGGAGAACCCAATGCGTTTTTATGGCGGGAAGACTGGGAAAATGATGAATCCCTTAATACCTATCAACAAACGGAACTATTTAGCTCCCTGCTTGGGGCCGTGGAAGTCCTTGGTACCATGATAATGATCCGTAAATTTACCTTAACCAAAGTAGATTGTGATGACTAAAAGTATTAATTTTTGGAGGAAATTCATGGGAAAAAGATTACAACCAGTCTTGTGTTTTGTTTTTTTATTAACCCTTTGTATCTGTCTTCCGGTCCAGGCCGACGGCGGGGATGATCTCCGGTCCAAGGCCCAGAACCCGGTCAGTTCAATGTACAGCCTGCCCTTGAAGTTCACGGCGGATTTTAACGCCCCCAACGGCAGCGCCTATATCATGAACGTCAACCCGGTGATTCCGGTCACCGTGGGGGACTGGAATTTCATCAGCCGGGCCCTTATCCCGGCGGTGGTCAGTGTGGACGGGTATATTGAGGGGACTCCGGAAATCCCAAGGGACAGCCCTGACAATGACCGGAACACCGGCATCGGAGACATCAACTACTCCCTGTATATCTCCCCTGCCAAGTCCGCTAAGATGATCTGGGGCCTGGGGCCCTCCATCACCATGCCCACGGCATCCAACGATTCCCTGGGGTCTGGGAAGTGGAGTGCAGGAGGGGCCGGTGTCGTGCTGTTTCAGCCCAAGTGGGGCACCGGAATGGAATACCACATTTACCTTCCAGTTTCTTTTCCCAAAATAGACAGATGGATTGAATTTGGAAATACAGACGAATCCAATTATTTAAAATGTGTTCCTATCGTTTTTAAAGAGACCAGAATAAAAACCCAATAATTTAAGGAGAACGTAATGAAACACAGAATGAGCCTGAAAATTTTTAGCTGGGCTGTGATCGCCCTATTAGGTATTTGCTTTGCCTGCACCCTTGTGTATGCGGCAAAAAAGCCTAATATTGTTGTTATCTGGGGCGATGATGTAGGCTACTGGAACGTCAGCGCCTACAACCAGGGGATGATGGGCTACGAAACACCTAACATCGATTCCGTACCGGCCTTCTCACCATTGGAATGCCGGGTTCACCCCACGGTATCAGTGAGAAGAGCGTGACACTTGCCACCCTCCTCAAACCCCATGGCTACACCAGTGGACAGTTTGGCAAGAACCACCTGGGCGACCAGGACAAACACCTGCCGACTCTCCACGGTTTTGATGAGTTTTTCGGAAACCTCTACCACCTCAACGCCGAGGAAGAGCCTGAGGGCTACCACTATCCGAAGGATGAGGCGTTCAAAAAGCAGTTTGGACCCACCTCTCCAAGGAGTGGAAAGGCAAAAGCGGTGTCGGCATTTATGCCGATGGCATGCTCGAGCACGATAATGGTGTCGGGCGTGTCCTTGCCAAGCTGAAAGAACTGGGCATTGATGACAACACCATCGTCTTTTATTCCACCGATAACGGTGCTGAGACCTTCACCTGGCCAGACGGCGGTACAATCCCCTTCCACGGTGAGAAAGGAACAACCTGGGAAGGAGGATTCCGCGTACCCTCTTTTATCAAATGGCCAGGCGTTATCAAGCCGGGTACAAAGCTCAACGGCATCGCCTCCCACGAGGACATGATTCCTACCCTGCTGGCAGCTGTTGGAGAGCCGAACATCAAAGAAAAACTTAAAAAAGGGCATACCATAGACAACAAGAAGTACAAGGTTCATCTTGACGGCTACAATCTCCTCCCCTGGTTCAAGGGAGAGGTGAAAGATTCTCCTCGCAGGGAGATCATGTATTTTGATCAGGTGGGGAACCACGCTGGGCATCGATGGAGTCCTCAAGAAGCTGTCAAATCCGGCTGCTAGACAATAATTTCCATCAGGAGATGGAAAAATTGAACAACAAGCAGAGGCCTGTTGTATTTATTGCGCCAGGCCCCGGCTTTTTATTCGCGTTCACGCAAGACTGAAAAGGAGGCTGAAAAAATGAAAAACCTATTTCGGATGAAAATGATATTTATGCGGTTACGGATGTGTCCCAGCGCCTGGCAACCCGTGTGGAAAAACTTCCCGGGCAAATTGCAGCAGAACGAAAAGCCGCCGTCAACCAGATTGCACAAAAAGTTGCAGAGGAACGAAAACAGATAATAAAAGATTTTAGTACCGAAGAAAAGCAGATTAGAGAAGTGGTTGTTGAATTAAACAGGGCCCTTCAATCGGGGACAACCCTTGTAAATAAGACCAATCTCCTGGTTTCCCAGAGTACAAGGCAACAATCCAGGAAGCCTCCATGGCCATTGATAAAATGAATCTGCTGATGGGAAAATTTCAAGGAGTGATCTGGGATGGCGGTTGAAACTGGGTGGCGGGATGTTTATGTTCAGCATCCCCATTCTGTTCGGCTGGTTGTCGCCCTACCTAACCGGGCAGATCCCCACTCTGGCCATTAATATGGCACGGCAACCCCGGGCTTGATTCGCCGCATCCAATCCGCCGGCAAACAGGTCTTTGTCTGGACCGTAAACGATCAGGTCTCCATGTTTCGGATGATATTTTTGGGCGTGGACGGTCTCATCACGGATGAGTCGGCCCATCCCGAAACGAAGCTACCGGGATAAATCTCCATGATGAAAATGTCAATGGAGGCATAGCTGATTTATATGCTGGGCTGTCCCTGGGAGCCCTGGGTTAATTTTCTTTCAGCTTCCTTTTCAGCTTCGTCCAGCCAGCCGCCTCCAAGTGCCTTATATAGCTTTACATAGGAATTGAAAAAATTTCGTTTCAGTTCGGAACGCTCTAATTGGACGTTGAAAAGCGTTCGCTCGGAATCCAATACTTCCAGGTAACTGCTGACCCCTTTGTCATAGCGTTCAAAGGAAAGCATATTGGCATTTTGAGCTGCCGTCACCTTTTGTTTGGCAGCTTCAAGTTCCCTCTGGTAAGTCTCTATTTCAACCAGGGCATCCTCCACTTCAGTGAAGGCTATGAGCACAATATTTTCATAGCGGAAAATAGCCTGTTTGGTCAATTCTCTTTCAATGTTCACCCGGCTTTTGCTTTTATCAAAATCATAGAGGGGACCGAGTAATCCTGCGCCCACGGACCAGATGCCTCCGCTGCTGGTGACGGCACCCAGATCACTGCTTGCAATTCCGAGAAGGCCGGTCAGACTGATGGCCGGAAAGCGCTCTGCAACGGCAATGCCAATCTGTTCGTTCTGGGCTTTGAGCAGGGCCATGGCCTCTGAAATTTCAGGCCTGCGTTCAAGGAGACGGGAGGGCAGGGCATCGGGAATAAAAGGCGGTATGATCTGCTGATCCAGGGGCTCTCCACTCTGGATTCCCCTGGGGAGTTGTCCCATCAGGAGACTCAAGGCATTTTCAGCTTTACCAATAAACCGTTCATATTTGGGAATTGAGCCCGCAGCTATTTCTTTTTGAATCTGGGCCTGGTTTAAATCAATTTCCGGGATGATTCCCCTGTCAAAGCGCTGCTGGATGATATCCAGGCTTTTACTACGGGAAATAAGCGTCTCCTGGGATATTGCCAATCGCTGGTGATAATCCAGCAAAAGATAATAGGTACTGGCCACATCGGTGATCAACCCGATTTGAATGGTCCGCATCCCATATTCAGAGGCCGCAAGCCTTGCTTTGGCAGCCTCGGTGGATCGTTTGAATTTTCCCCAGAAATCCAGTTCCCAGTTCAGCATGGGTGCAAGGTAGACATTGTTGCTGGTATCCTGGGAACGGACGCCGGAATAATTTCCCGTGGACAAGCCGCCGCTGATACCAATGGCTGGATATTCATCGGCCTTGTAAAAGCCCAGTTCCGCCCGTGCCTGTTCAATGCTGCTAAGGGCAATTTTTACACTCTTGTTATTTTCAAGGGCGGTGTTGACCAGTTGAAAGAGAATGGGATCATCAAATAACTCCCACCATTTAAGATCGCTTATGGTTTTTGCATCTCCTTTTGGTGCCAGTGCATGGCGAAATTGATCCGGAGTCTCCACCTTGGGAGGCGTAAAATCGGGTCCCACAGTGGTGCAGCCCTGAAAAAAGAGGGGAATGAGAAGGATGATGGCGATGATTCCGGGAGAATATTTTTTAAATTTCATTGTTTTTTCTCTTGTTTACTTTCCGTTTCTTTTCATACCCGGCAATTTTGCCGATAAAAATAAAGAGCATGGGGTAGAAAAATACACCCAGAATGGTTGCCAGGGTCATGCCCCCCAAAAGGGCCATTCCCATGACCTTTCTTGCTTCAGCCCCGGCCCCGGATGCAACCACCAAAGGCAGGATTCCCAGGATAAAGGAGAAGGCTGTCATGAGAATCGGCCGGAATCGCAATTTGGCCGACTCAACGGCGGCATCAAAGAGTGACAGGCCTTCATTAAATTTGATATTGGCAAATTCAACGATGAGGATGGCATTTTTAGCGGCCATTCCGATGAGCATCACCAAAGAAATCTGGGTAAATATGTTATTTTCATAGGCCAGGTCGTATTGCCTTGCCACAAGAACTGCCAGGAAGGCACCGAATATGGCAAAGGGCGTGCCCAGAAGGATGCTGAAGGGCAGGGACCAGCTTTCATATTGGGCCGCCAGAATCAGGAAGACAAATAGGAGGGAAAAGACAAAGACGGTGGCCCCGGAACCTGCGGCCTTTTTTTCCTGGAAGGACATATTGCTCCAGGCATAGGTCATATCATCGGGAAGCACCTCGGCCGCCACCTCTTCCAGGGCGGTCAGGGCCTGGGCCGATGTATAGCCCTTGGCCGGACTGCCGCTCAGTTCCGTGGCCCTGAGCAGATTAAAACGGTTGGTGTAGTCGGGTCCGAATACTTCATTTATTTTTACAAAGGCAGAGAGGGGCACACTCTGTCCATCCCTGTTTTTGATAAAAAACAGACCCACTTTGTCTTCATTTTGCCTGTATTCCGGTTCTGCCTGGATATAGGCCTTGTAAAGCCGGCCAAAGCGGTTGAAGTCATTGACATAGGCCCCCCCCAGGAATGCGCCGATGGTGGTATACATATCATTGAGGGAGATACCTGCTTTCAATGCTTTGTCCCGGTCAACTTCAATGAATTTTTGGGGAACATTGGGACGGAAGGTGGTGAATACGGAACCTATCTCCTCTCTTTTCTGGGCCGCCTGTATGAATTTTATCGACTGCTCTCCCAGATATTCAGGAGTGTTTCCCCCCCGATCCTGGAGCAGCATGGTAAAGCCGGATCCGCTGCCGAGACCGGGAATGGCCGGGGGACCAAAGGCAAAGACCTGGGCTTGGTTCACCCCGAAGAAAAAGTCGCGGTTCAACTCGGCCACAAGGTCCTTGACTGTTTTTTCACGCTGGTCCCAGTCTTTTAAGGAGAGGAACAAGAATGCGGCATTGGTGCCCATGCTGCCGGAAAGCATGCTATAACCCGTGGCCGTGGTAATATATTCCACTTCCTCATGTTTTTTGATGATTTTTTCCACTTTTTTGGCCACCACATCCGAGCGCTGCAGGGAGGCGGCATCGGGCAACTGAATGTTCACAAAGAGATAACCCATGTCCTCTGCGGGCATAAATCCCCCGGGAACTATTTTACCCACCACGCCGGTACCCACGGTAATGGTCAGGATAATAATAATACCCAAAAAAACCTTGCGGGCGATCAAATTGGTAACGCCCATGTATGCTTTGGTTGAGCGATTAAAAACTTTGTTGAACAGGGAAAAAAACCATCCTAAAGGGCCCCTGTAGGGTTTGGGGGGCTTGAGCAAAAGAGAGCAAAGGGCAGGGCTTAAGGTGAGGGCATTGAGGGAGGAAAAGAGGACGGAAACGGCAATGGTGATGGCAAACTGCTGGTAGAGCCTGCCCGTGATCCCCCCCATGATTGCCACCGGTACAAACACCGCCACCAATACCAGGGTGGTGGCGATGACAGGGGCGGTGACTTCTTCCATGGCAAGGACGGTTGCTTGCCTTGCGCTCATCCCCTTTGCCATGTTTACCTGGACCGCCTCCACCACCACAATGGCATCATCCACCACAATGCCTATGGCCAGGACCAGTCCCAGCAGGGAAAGGGTGTTAATGGTGAAGCCCAGCAGGGGAAAGGCCATAAATGCCCCGAGAAGGGAGACGGGGATGGCAATGGTCGGGATGAGGGTGGCCCG
>PIVS01001264.1 GCA_003353855.1 Desulfobacteraceae bacterium | reverse complement strand
TGATGGTTATCACCAATCCCGGGGAATCGTTTTTACGGGTCCTGATGACGATCCTGTCCGAGACCAGAAAGCTGGATAGAAAACCGATACCGAACTTGCTGATAAAATTAAACTCGGTCCGGTTCTGGTTGATGGTTTTTAGGTCGCCGGACTGGTAAAAGGAGATCCCGATTTTTAAAAAGTATTTCTCAATCCACTGGCGATCCATGCCAATTCCATTGTCTTGGAATTTAATCACCCGGATATTGTCCTCAAAATTAATGGAGATTTTTGGTGTGTAGGTGTCATTAAATATTTTTTTAAGGTTACAGGCGTCCACTGCATTCTGGATCAATTCACGCAGAAAAACCCGTTTGTCAGCGTAAAGCCGATTCCCTGTGAAAAGTTGCAGGGCAGCCGTTGAATCCACGGAAAATTTCATGTCCAGGGGGGTGTATCCTGTGGGGTCGATTTCGTAGATGATTTCGGAAAAAAGAAACCGCGGACTCACCTGGCTGTTCAGGGT
>PIVS01000192.1 GCA_003353855.1 Desulfobacteraceae bacterium | reverse complement strand
GCTTCTGTCTGACCGATTCTGATGGACTGGATACCGGCACGAACGGTTTCCGTCATATAGGCACCGTAACAGACCCCAAGGGCCAGTATGCCCGCTGGAACGGCAGGGAGGGTAAACAGGGCCTGAATTCCTGTGATTCCCATTTCTTCCAGGGCTTTTCCAATCTGGGGCAGGGCAAGATACCACATATAAACCTGGACCAGAAGGGGCGTCCCCCGTATGATGGAAACATAGGAGGTGGCAATACTGTTCAAGATGGGGTTTTTAGAAAGCCGGCCCAGGGCTCCCACAATGGAAAGAAAACAGGCCAGGGATATGGCCAGAAAAGCAACGAGAAAGGTATATCCGCTGCCGGCAAGCACAAAGGGAAGCCACTTTAACATGAACTTGAAATCAAGTCCCAGAATAATAAGAGTTCCTGCCATTAAACAGGCCAAAACAGAAAAAGCTATGAGCATATTACGTTTGAACCGGGCTTTTCTTGTTGCAATCTGCCTGAGAACAAGTTGAGCTTCCGGGGGGATGGGGGTCTCACCTGATTGCATTGTGCTGGACTTCATACCTATCTCCTTATGCAGTATAACGGGACATGAAAATGGAAAAAGGTGAAGCGGATTTTAATACTTCAAACTTGACAGCATATGAAAATCCGCTTTTGGTTCTTACAATTTTGGAATCAGGTTGGTGCCGTAAAATTTTTCAGACAGTTTAACCAGGGTGCCATCTTCATTCATGGAATGAATCACCTCGTTAAGTTTGTCAACAAGGGTTTGACTATTGGCTCGGCTTTTATCCAGGGCAAAGCTGAGGGGCTCGTAATAGGGAGGTTCTCCGATCATTATCAGGGGACAGCCATTGCCGCACCCGGAACGGATGGCTTCTGCAATGGTCTGTTTAGATGAAAAAACAGCATCCAGTCTCAGGCCGTCACCCAGGGATAGATCTTCTATGTGATTGGCATCTGTGAGATAGGTATGAAGCTTGCCCGCTTCCCAAGCCTGGTAAACAATTTTAACGTCTTCAATGGAAAGGTCTTTTTGCAGATATCTCTCATTGGTGGTTTCACCTGCAATTCCTATCCTTTTGCCCGCAAGATCAGCCAGACTTTTTATGGTCTTGTTGTCCTTGTGTACGGCAAACTGAGAAGGTGAACTATAGTAGGGCAGGGTGAACAAAAGGGCATTTTTTCTTTCCGCCGTGGGGGTCATGGATCCAATGGAAACATCCCATCTTTTACCCCATTTGCCTGCTGTGATGAGATCCCAATCCGGTGTGATGAATTTTACCTTAACACCCAGTCTTTTGGCAAGCTCCTTTGCAACACTGACATCAAACCCTTCCAATTCTCCTTTGTCGTTTAAAAAACTTTGGGGCGCATAATTGGCATCCGTTGAAATGACAATGGTCTTGGCGGCATAGATCTCTTCCAGGGCAGATTTTCCGGCAATTGAGTTTCCGGCAGAAACCAGGAATGTTACTAAAATCAGAGCAAAGATCCAAAATGGTTTTTTCATGGTAGGCCTCCTGTTCATCTTTTTACTATTATCCCGGAGCGAAATGCTGCCGAAACTTAGTTCATGTTTTGGTAAAACCGGTTTTTGTCAAAGCGCGAATTGTTGAACAATTTTTGTTTGACAAACCTATAAAGGTTTTGTAGACATGTCAAGCGGAAATGTGGCTTTATTGTAGCGATATTGTTGCCTGGTTTTATGAAGTTGTTATAAAAAACCGGTTTATATTTCCAGAATATTGAAAAAAGAAATCGGAAATTGTTAATGCCCAAGCGAGGTGAAAATCTAATGAAACGTAATTTTCATGCAGGAAGGCAACTCAGCACCGGATTGAGTCTCAACATCCTAACCGATGACGAATTGGATGAGATTCATTACGGAACCCTTGAAGTTCTCAACGAAACAGGCATTTTTGTGGAAGATGAAACCGCCTTGGATCGTTTTGAGGAGGGGGGCGCTGTTGTTAACCGAGATACAAAGATTGTAAAGATTCCGCCCTACGTTGTGGAGGATGCCATCCGGTCTGCTCCTTCCAAGGTTGTACTCCATGGCCGTGATCCAAAACATGATATCGTTTTGGAAAGTACCAGGGTTTATTTTACCAATTTTAGTGAAGGCGTAATGGTGAATGATCCATATACTGGAGAAAACAGGCCTCCGGTAAAAAAGGACTTGGTTGATTCGGCCAAGGTTATTGATTATCTGGAGGAAATGGACTTTTGTGAAAAAGCCCTGGGTGCCCATGATGTAAATCAGGAGACCGTGCCCCTTCATAATGCCGAAGCATATTTGACAAACACCACCAAGCATTGTGCCTTTGGCCCGGGTAACGGTAAATTTTTAAAGAAAATTATTCAAATGGGCGAGGCCATCGCAGGCGGTGTAAAAGAATTTAAAAAGCGCCCTCTTGTATCATTTACAACCTGTCCGGTAAGTCCCTTGAAACTGATTTCAGACTGTTGTGAAATTATCATGGAGGCTGCCAGGAACAATGTTGTCTGCAATATTTTATCTATGGCTATGGCAGGGGGCACCTCTCCTGTAACCCTGGCAGGCACCCTGGTAAATCATAATGCTGAAGTGCTTTCCGGAATCACATTGGCCCAGCTTATCCGGAAAGGGACCCCTGTAATTTACGGCAGTTCCACAACCGCCATGGATTTAAAGCTTGCATCTGCCAGCGTGGGTACACCCGAGTGTGCGGTTATCAGCGGAGCTGTTGCCCGTCTTGCCCGGTATTATGCCCTGCCAAGTTATGTGGCAGGGCAGTAGGGCGATAGTAAAATATCAGATACCCAGATGGGCCATGAAAAGACAATTACCGGACTGATTCCCGCATTGGCAGGTGCCAATATGATTTACGGTTCGGGGATGCTTGAAAGCGGCATCACCTTTGATTACGGCCAGCTGGTTTTAGATTGTGAGTTTGCGCGTATGATTAAACATACGATTCAGGGCATACCTGTGAATGATGAAACTCTTGCCATTGATCCTATCAAGGAGATAGGCCCGGGCGGAGATTATCTCATGCACAAACACACTTTCAAACATATGAGAAGTCAGTCCAAACCGGAACTGATTGATAGAAAAATGCGCGGAGCCTGGGAAAAAGCAGGCGCAGCAACGGCCTATGACAGGGCCATGGATAAAGTTAGATATATCCTGGAAAATCATACGCCTGAACCGCTTTCCCGGGAGGTTCTTGCAAAAGTAAGGTCCATTGTCCTTGAAACGGAAAAGGAAATGGGGATCGAACCCTAGGTAGAATTAAGTAGAATAATGAGTGTAAAAAAGGAATGCTAATGGGAAAAGAAAATATTAATTTGCCGAAACATGCCAAGGTTGTGATTATCGGCGGCGGCATAATCGGTTGTTCTATTGCCTATCATCTGGGCCACATGGGCTGCAAGGATGTGGTTCTTCTGGAAAGGGATGAACTGACTTCTGGAACCACCTGGCATGCAGCTGGACTCATGGTGACATTTGGGTCATTGTCTGAAACTGCGTGTGAAATGCGGCTCTACGGCCGGGACCTTTATACTCGCCTGGAGGCTGAAACCGGCTTGTCGACAGGGTTTAAACCAGTTGGATTTATAGAAGCCGCCAGCAATAGAGATCGTCTGGAAGAATACCGCAGGGTGGCTGAATTTAATAGATATTGCGGAATTGATGTAAATGAAATTTCGCCAAAGGAAATCAAGGATCTGTTCCCCCTGGCCCGGGTGGATGATCTGCTTGCCGGTTTCTATGTTAAAGAGGACGGCCGGGTAAATCCGGTTGATGCAACCATGGCCCTTGCCAAGGGTGCTAGAAATCAGGGTGTCAAGATTATTGAAGGGGTTGCCGCAACCGGGGTTACAAAGAAAAACGGGGTTGTCACCGGTGTTAAAACCATCCACGGAGATATTCAGGCAGAAGTTGTTGTTAATTGCGCCGGCATGTGGGCCCGGCAGATCGGGGATGTTGACGGTATTAATATCCCAAATCAGGCAGCAGAACATTATTATCTGATCACAGAAGAGATAGATGATATTCCGAAAAACATGCCCATTCTTGAAGATCCCTCCCACTACGGATACTATCGGGAAGAGGTTGGCGGACTCATGGTTGGCCTGTTTGAGCCTAAATGTGCACCATGGAAAATCAAACAGGTTCCGGAAACCTTCTCCTTTGGTGAGATTGAGCCGGATTGGGATCGAATGGGACCTTTTCTCGAAAAGGCCATGTCACGGGTGCCCATCACCCAGGAACTTGGTATTAAGAAGTTTTTCTGCGGTCCGGAAAGTTTTACAGCCGATCTCCAGGCCATTATCGGCGAGGCACCTGAATTAAAAAATTATTTTGTGACTGCCGGATTAAACTCCGTAGGGATTATCATGGGGCCGGGACTGGGCCGTATGATGGCCAATTGGATAATGAACGGAAAACCGGATGTTGATATTACCGGATTTAATATAGATCGTTTGCACACCTATCAGAACAATCCCGAATACAGAAGACACAGAACGGTTGAATCCCTTGGCATGGTGTATAAATGCCATTATCCCTATAAATCAATGAAAACAGCAAGGGGGGCCAAAAAATCAGCCATCTATGATCGTCTGAAAGATAATGGCGCTTATTTTAAGGATGTCAGCGGCTGGGAAGGTGCGGACTGGTTTGCACCAAAGGGAAGGCAAGCAAAGATTGAAAATCATTCCTGGGGCAGGGAAGACTGGTTTGCCTCCTGGGAAGCTGAGCACAAGGCTGCCCGTGAAAATGTTATCCTCATGGATATGTCTTTTATGTCCAAGTTTATGGTACAGGGCCGTGATGCCGGGAAGGTGTTAAACTATATTTCGGCAAACGAGGTTGACAGCAAGCTGAATCAAATAACCTACACTCCCTGGCTCAACAAAGATGGGAAACTAGAAGCAGATTTGACGGTTGCAAAATTGGAGGAAGAAAAATTTCTGGTTGTTGTCACAGATACCATGCACCGCCATGCAGAAACCTGGCTGAAACGAAACATTCCAGATGATGCCCATGCCTTTGTCACCGATATGACATCTGCCTATGCCCAGATAAATATCCAGGGGCCAAAATCCCGTGATCTATTGCAATCCATCACAACAGCTGATCTGTCCAACAGCGCATTCCCCTTCAGACATGCCAGGGAGGTAGGCATTGGTTACGGCCGGGCTATTTGTGTTCGAATGACCTATCTGGGAGAACTTGGATATGAACTTTATATTCCTACGGAACAGGCCGTTCATATTTATGACACCATTGTTGAAGCAGGTGAAAAATTCAACCTTTCCCATGCCGGACTCAAAGCCCTGGGCTCCTTAAGAATGGAAAAAGGGTACAAAGATTATGGACATGACATGGATAACACGGATGATCCCTATGAAACAGGATTGGGTTTTACAATTAAGCTTGATAAACCGGCAGGATTTATCGGCAAAGAGGCATGTATTAAAAAGAAGGCTGAAGGCGGGCTGAAAAGACGGCTTGCCCAGGTATTGGTAAAAGATCGGGAACCCTTGTTGTATCATGCCGAGGTGATCATAAGAAACGGTAAAAATACAGGCTATGTCAGGTCTGCTTCCTATTGCTACACCCTTGGGGGAGCAGTGGGTTTGTTTATGATAGAAGCCGATGAAATTGTAGATGAAGCATATATTGACAAAGGTGAATGGGAGATTAACATTGCAGGAAAATTGTATCCTGCAATGGTTTCCTTAAAACCACTTTATGATCCAGGGATGGAAAGAATAAAAGCCTGAGGCCCTGGGAAAGATTTAAGCGCTAAAAGTCAACAATAAGGAAGTGGGATAATGAAGATATTTGTATGTGTAAAGCATGTGCCGGATACGGCTGCATCCATTAAAGTTGCAGGAGATGGCGGGTTTGAGGATGGGGATATTAAGTTCATAGCCAATCCATATGATGAATACGGGGTTGAAGAAGCGGTCAGTCTGGTTGAAAAACAGGGTGGTGAAGTGGTGATTGTTACCGTTGGCAATGCCGCTGCCGTTTCAACCATAAGAGGCGCCCTGGCCATGGGAGCCCACAGGGCCATCCTTGTAAAGACCGACTGCCAGTTTTTGGAAAGTGATTTAACGGCCAAAGCTTTGAAAGCGGTTATGGATCAGGACGGACTGCCGGATATGATCTTTACGGGAAAAGGATCTGTTGATACGGAAAGTTTTCAGACCCAGTACCGTCTGGCCGGATCCCTTGGCATGCCCGTTGTAAATGAGGTATCCTTCCTGGAGCTTGACAACGATAAGGCCCTGGTTCAAAGGGAGTCCGGCGGGGGAGAAAAACAAATCATCGAACTTATGCTTCCCTGTGTTATCGGGGCAACAAAGGGTTTAAATGAACCGCGATATCCCAAATTTCCAGACATCATGAGAGCCAAGAAAAAACAGATCAAGGAAATGGATCTATCTCAGTTGGGGATTGATCCGTCCCAGGGAAAAGTTGGTTTTGAAAAATTGGAGTCCGCACCGGAAAGATCCGGTGGGAAAATGCTGACGGGATCTGTGGAGGATCAGGTGACTGAACTTGTCAAAATCCTAAAAGAAAACGAAAAGGTTTTATAGGGGGAAAAGGATATGACTAAAACAGGAATTTTAATAGAAATTGAAAATGATGCAGTAAAAGAGACCAGCCTGGGCGTGATGACAGCGGCTGCCGGCAGCGATATCCACGCACTGGTATTGGGAAAGGCTGTTGATGGGGTAAAAGATAAACTGGCTGAATATGGCGCCGGCAAAATTGTTAATATTAGTGTTTCCAATGATTTATCCATAAGCCCTGATCTGCAGGCACAAGCATTGGCTGCTGCGGTAAAAAAATATCAGTTTGACAACCTTTTGGGAACTGCCAGTACAAATGGTAAAGACCTGTTTGCAAGGGTTGCTGCAATTCTTGATGAACCGCTGCTCTCAGATTGTATCAAGGTAAACATTGCAGAAAAGACAGGAATAAAGTCGCATTTTTCAGGTAAAACCTTTGCCCAGTTAAAAGTGAACACCTCCGTTTTCTTGTGCACCCTCCGTCCCAATTCCATTGAACCTGCAGCAGCCCCTGCCCTGGGAGAAGTCGTTGAGTTTACAGCACAGGTGTCAGATCCCGGATTGATGAAAATCGTGGAAACAAAACAGCCAGGGCAGGGAAAAATAGATCTGAGCGAAGCCTCAATTGTTATCAGCGGTGGACGGGCGATCAAATCAGCTGATAATTTTGCAATGCTTGATCTTGCTGCCGAAAAAATCGGTGCGGCTGTGGGTGCTTCGCGGGCTGCAGTGGATGCGGGGTATGCCCCCCATACCATCCAGGTGGGCCAGACCGGTAAAACCGTCAGTCCCAAGCTTTATATTGCCTGCGGAATTTCCGGTGCGGTTCAGCATTTTGCAGGCATGAAAACTTCAAAAGTTATTGTTGCAGTCAATGAGGACAAGGATGCCCCCATTTTTTCCAAGTGTGATTATGGAATTGTTGGAGATATCTTTGATGTCATTCCTGTGCTGACTGAAAAATTGTAGTAAACACAAGGTCACAAAGGTTATCGCTGAAAGCCCTGCTGTGACAGCACCGGAAAAAAGGTTTCAACGGAGGGTGGATCGGATGGGATCACATGGACTCTAAATCCATGCAGCCGGGTGCGACTCCCGGGCTCTCCGCCATTTAAATGAAAATTGGATGATTCATGGTAACAGAAGAGAAAAAAACAAGTCAGGATAAAAAACGGTATTATCGGAAAAGAGTGAGGATTTTTAATTTGATCGACAAAATCAAGTTGTGGCCATCCAGAACAGGACAGCTCCACGGGATTCGGTCAATGGAAATTATGGGGGGAAAAGCCAGACTGACCACCCATTGCAGCAAGCAATTTTTTATTAATGATTCTTTGAACAGCCGGGCAGGAAGATGGTTAAGAAACAAATGGTTTGTGAATGTGTGTCCCCAATGCGCGGTTCCGGACTGGAAACTTGAAAAGTATTCTTCGACATTATTCAGGCGGCACCAGGGCTCTATGCTAATGAACACCGACAAGGAAGATTAATCAAAAGATTATGGCTGTGAATTTAAATTTACTGGAAATTTTGAACCGTTTACAGTCCGGTGGTTTTGCAGAAAAAACCCAAATAAAATATCTTCTCGGCCTTTCTGATCCGGAAGAGGTCAACCTGCTGTTCAGGGCAGCCCAAGATGTCAGGACCCGCCATTTTGGTGATAAGGTTTTTTTCTACGGCTTTTTGTATTTTTCCACATATTGCCGGAATAATTGCCGGTTTTGTCAGTACAGGCAGTCCAATACTGCCCTTAGCCGATATCGGAAAACTCAAATTCAAATCCTCACCGCAGCCAAGGAAATGGCAGATGCCGGAGTGCATCTTATTGATCTGACCATGGGGGAGGACCCTGAACTGTATTCTTCAGGGGAATTTGGATTCAAACGATTTATGGGCATGATCAAAACCGTTCA
>PIVS01000191.1 GCA_003353855.1 Desulfobacteraceae bacterium | reverse complement strand
TATTTCCGCCCCGAACATTTTCATGGGAATGGCTGCCTGGAATGCCATGACAAGTCCCACAATAAAGCTGATCAGGGCCACAATGGGCAGGGCATCCACACCGGCCCGCTCGGCCACCCGGAAGGTCTCTGCCCAGCGGATGCTTTTGGGGTTTTTCAGGCTTGAGACCAGGGCCCAGGTAATTTCACCAATAAAACCGATAAAAACCTTGGCATCGGATAAAGAGTCGGAAAGATTTTTTCCTGTCTGTTCAATATAGGAATGGGTGGGCAAAGGGTTAGTAACGGCGGAACTGATATAACTTTTTTTTGCCAGGGTGAGCAGGGAGGCGTATTCGGATTTCAGACCGATAACCTGTGGGAGAACCCTTGCCCTGCTGCTATTATCCAATCCACCCAAGTGGGAAATAAAGGCGGCACCCGCCATGTCCAGATAGTCAACTTTCTCAAGATCGATGAGAAGGTTGGGGCTTTTTACTTTTCCAATGGCAAGGGATGCCTGTTGCCAGACCATAGCAATCCCTTTTGCATCCAGTCTGCCGCTGAGGCAAAGGGTGGTGATATCCGTGGTCGTTGTGATCGTGAGTTGGGGTGGTTCAGCCATATTTAATCATCTCAAAAAGAGGCAGTGCATTGTTTAAATTTTAAACCTGGATGCCATTTCCTTTAAATTATTGGCAATCTCAGCTAATTCCCTGGCATTTTCATTAACTTTTGTGCTGTTTTCAAAGAGTTCATCGGACATGTGATTGATTCCGGAGACATCGGTGGCAACACCGTCTGCCACCTTCGATGTCTGGCCAATTTGGGTGCTGATGTCCTGTCCTGCTTGTGATGCCCTGTTGATGTTGACTGATATTTCCCGGGTGGTGGCGGATTGTTCTTCAATGGCTGCTGCAATGGTGGAGGACAACTCGTTTATATTAAAGACAATATCAGACACATTGGATATGATATCAACAGTCTGGCCGGTTTCTGTTTGAATCATCCCGATCTCTGATTTAATCTCCTCGGTGGCCTTGGAGGTCTGGGTGGCCAGGTCCTTGATCTCCGATGCCACTACGGCAAACCCTTTTCCGGCTTCACCTGCCCGTGCGGCTTCAATGGTGGCATTTAATGCCAGCAGGTTTGTCTGTTCAGAAATATCTGTAATGGTCTCTGTTACCTTTCCAATGGCTTTGGCTGCGGTCTTTAGTCGATCCACTTTTTCTCTGGCTGTCTGGGTATGGGTAACGGCCTGGTCAGTTGTCTCCCTGGATATGGCGGTATTCTTGGCCACTTCTTCGATGGTAGCTGTCATCTCTTCGGCTGCCGCTGCAACCGCACTCAGGTTTTCCGAGGTATCTTCCATGCCCGTGGTCACAGAGGACATGGCATCATTCATCTCACTGGCAGCCCCGGCCACATGCCCGGATTTATCAGAAGCATTTTTGGCCCCCTTGGACATGGTGCCTGACAGGCCGGCCAGTTCAGAGGCTGCATCCGTAAGATGGGTGATGCCGAGGGCAAGATTCTTAATCAGGTCCCCCACGCTTTTGGCTACCTGGTTCAGGTAGTCTGCCAGGTCCCCGAGTTCATCATCCCTGTCAATGTCCAGATGGGAGGTGAAATCGCCCTGGGCCAGGCTCTGGGCAAATGAAAAACTTTTGGTCAGTGCCAAAAGGATCTGGCGGATAATCATGGAAGCCAGCAGGGTTCCCAGCAAAATGCCGGCAAGGGCAATGCCGATCAAAAGGGCTCGTGCCTGTTTGAAGTTGTTGTCTGCAATATCCCGGTCATTTACCAGACCTTTCTGACTGGCATTGACTATATCTGCCATTATTTTTTCTGCCTGGTCCAGAAGGATCCTTCCCTGGGTCTGGGAGAGCTCAAAGGCGTTTACATTTGAGTTTTGGGCAGCCAGTTCCGTGATCTGTCTGCTGATAATGGTAAACTGGTTAAAATAGTCCGTGGCGGCTTCAAAGTCCGGTTTGGATTTTTTATTGATGAGGGAACCAAGAACTTTAAACTCATCGGAAATGGGTTGTTCTATAGAATTGATTTTGGTAATCAGGGCCTGGGTCTGGTCCATATCCCTGGAAAGAATAATGGCCTGTTCTGTATTTTCAAGCTCCCGGATGGCTCCCAGAAGCCTGGCCGATCGTTTCATCAATTCTCCTACCTCGGCAAGGAACATGGCGTCAAAGAGCTGGGCTGCCTCTTTGAATTCCTCCTCATAATTGACAAGGACTTTTTCAACATGGCTGGTAAGTTTGGTAATCAGGGGGGCAGCCTCGGTGGCAGCTAACTTGGCAGCCTTAAAATTGGTGTTTTCCCGGGTCAGATCCGAAACAGTCTTATGGATCTCCATGAAATCTGAAAAAGCCGTATTAAACAGGGCCAGTTTCTTTTTTTCATCCGGACTTGCGATCAGGGACAATTGGCTGCTTTTTTCCAGGATTCTTTTTTCAGTTGTTTCGATCAGATCGGCATATTTTCCCATTTCTGAGTCATCTTCTGAAATAAGCATATTTTTTTCTGATCTGGAAACCAGGAGAAGATCTTTGTTAATGCCCGTGGCCAGGATTATTTTTTCAGCAGAATTGTTAACTATTTTGGTGATTTGATCCTTCATGGTGGAAAGATTCCATACCCCGACAATACCGATGAGAAAAGATATAATGATAAAAATGAGAACAACGGAAAAAAATTTAACTTTCAGGCTGATTCTGGTTGATTTGTCCGCCATATGAAATCCTCTCAAATTATATTGGATTATAAAACCTGTGCTGCAAAGGGTTAAAAAGTAATAATAACGTTTATAATAACCACATATGGGTAAAGGAATCAATGGGAATAAGGCCCGGGTTTTGTTATAGTTATCTGTTTAAGCTCATATGGGTAAGTCATATTATTTTTCCGGAGAGGAGTTTGCAATGGTAATTTCTGAATATCACTCTACTGTAACAATGCCCAAGATTGAAAAACCCTATCCCTCGATTTTGGATTTTTTAGCACAACGATTTCCCCGTATTGATAGAAAAATTTGGGAAGAAAGGATCTGTTCCGGAAAGGTTCTTACCCAAAAAGAAGAACCGGTTTCTCTGGAGATGTCCTATATGCCCCTGGAAAAACTTTATTACTTCAGAGAGGTGGAAGAGGAATCAATCATCCCCTTCACCGAAAAGATCATTTTTTGTAATGATGACCTGCTTGTTGCCTGTAAACCCCATTTTCTTCCCGTGACGCCGGGGGGGGGCTATGTTAACGAGTGCCTGCTCCACCGTTTAAAAAAAAGAACGGGAAATAAGGAGGTTTCTCCCATCAACCGCATCGACCGGGAAACAGCCGGGCTTGTTCTGTTTTCAATGAACAGAGAAACCCGCGGCCGTTACCAGGAATTGTTCATGGATGGAAAGGTGGAAAAAATCTATAATGCCCTGGGAAAATTTCCCCGGGGCCAGGAAAGAAAAGCATGGCTAATTGAAAACAGGATTGTAAAGGGAGACCCGTGGTTCAGGATGAAAACAGTTCCGGGTAAATCCAATGCCGTTTCAAATATATCCCTTGTGAGGTCAGAGGAAAATAGGGCTCTTTTTCAATTGTGCCCTGTCACCGGTAAAAAGCATCAGTTGCGGCTTCATCTCAGCGGGTTGGGATTCCCCATCCTCAATGACCGGTATTACCCAACCCTTTTAGCCGAGAAAAAAAACGATTTTTCTGCTCCGCTGCAGCTTTTGTCCAGGAAAATCAGATTCCGGGACCCGGTGTCAAAAAGATGGGTGACCTATGAATCGAAACGCAGGCTTTTGCTGTAATTTTTAAAGATTGAATTTTATTCAAGGGCGCCCGGATTTGTTATCTATTCGTTTAACGGCCAGGGCCACCCATTCCCCCTCATTAAATTCGTGGACGATGTTAAGACAGCTTTTTTGAAGGGCGGCAAGAACATCGGGTTTGCGTTCCCGGATTATACCTGAAAGTATGGCCACCCCATTTGGGGCCATTCGTTTTTCAAGGTCCGGCATGACATTAACAATCACCTGGGCAATGATATTGGCGGCAATGAGTTCATAGGTCTTTTGGGGGGTCTGGTCCAGGGTTGTGCAGGCAAGTTCGTATAAACCAGGCTCCACACCGTTTTTATCCAGATTTTTCCTGCTGATACCCACGGCTATTTCATCGGTGTCAATGCCTGTCATCTTTTTTGCTCCAAGCTTGGCTGCCGCAATCATGAGAATACCGGACCCGGTCCCCACATCCAGAAACCCGGATCCCGGCACAAGAAATTTTTCTATCATCCGGATGCACATGGAGGTGGTGGGATGGGTTCCCGTACCAAAAGCCATTCCCGGATCAAGGTGAATGACAATATCATCTGGTGCAGGGTCATGGTCTTTCCAGTCCGGCTTGATCACAATCCTATCGGTGATTCGGGTGACATTGAAATATGTTTTCCAGGCATCTGCCCAGTCGTTTTCATCAACAATTTCCACCTCTATTTTTACCTGGATACCAAAAGAGGTCAGTTCCCTTGACCGTGTTTGAATTTTTTCAAGGATGATATCCGAGGAGTCAATGTCGGGAAGATATCCCTCAATTGAGTTCTGGTCGGGTACCGATAGGGTGTGGGTGCCAAACCCTTCATCCGGTTCTTCCAGGGGAACATTGCAGACAACACCCTTAAGGTTGAAGGAAAAAAAGATGTCACAGATCAGCTCCTCTGCCAGGACAATATCTGTTGTTTCAAATGCAGCTGTAATTTTTTTAAATTTCATGGTTCATAAGTCTTTCTTGAGTTTTTTATTAAAAAGAATTATTTTGGAATTTCCTTGGATTGTCAAATATAATTTTTCGGAACAGGGGCGCATGCAAAAAATAATACTGAAAAGTATGGGGTTTGTCCTATTTTTTTTCTGGCCTCTCATACCTTTGCCAATGTTAGGATCAATATGTTGGATATTTGTCCAAAACGAATATATTAGAGGATATGGCCTTTCTGGTGTGGCAGATGAACGATAAACCCCTGGGACAATTCAATGGCGGCCCTTTTTCCATCATTTTTCCAGTGGAGCAACACCCTGAACTCAAGGGTCTGGTTCCGGAATCAGGTGCTTTGCTTTTCCTGAAAAAAATCATTATAGAACAGACATGTTGAAGAAAATGCTATCCCAAAAAACACTCCAGACAAAGCTGCTTGTCTCTGTATTTATCATTGTGAGCCTCACAATTTTTTCCATCACTGCCGTGGTTGCTATTATTGTAAAAAAGCAATTTCAGCAGGCAGAACTCAGCCGCATATACTATGAAACAGATGCCTTGAAAAAACGGCTGGGCCAGCTTATGTACGGTCAAAACTTCCAGTATCTGATGATTACTTTATCCAGTGCCAAAGAGTCAAATTCGGCTATTTTATATTTTTTACTAACCGATGGAGATGGAAGGGTTATGATAGCCGACAATGAAATCCTTATGGACAAAAATCAGATCCCAATGGCAACTATCCAGGATAAAAATGCCCATTTGTATACCAATATCGATCTGCCAAAGGGGGAGATTGTTCAGGATGGGTTTAAAATTTATTTGTCCCGGCTCACCACAGATATCCGTGACAAGGAATCCATCAAGGCCAGAGAGGGGGAAATTATATTTGAGGCCATCTGGGAAATTACCCACCTGGGTGAGAAGATGGGGGATCTCCATGTGGGTTTTTCAAGGCAGGGGATGAAGCAGAACCTGGGGATGCTGACGGGTGTTATGCTGGGAACAGGTTTTCTGGTGCTTCTGGTTACCCTTTTTATGATTTTTCTGGTGATCCGACGGAACATGTCTCCTTTGGCAGCATTTGTGAGGCAGCTGTCACAGCTTCAAAAGGACCCCGGGGAGCAAAACATGAGAAAGAATCTGGCAGCCATTTGTCTGGAGGAGAAAAATACAGAAGTAGAAGAGATCCGGGATTTAAAACAGGCCTTTTCCAATATTCTGGAGCTCTTTGTTTCAAATTGGGATCAGCTCGATAAGTACCAGTACAAGCTGGAACAGATGGTGGAAGAAAGAACAGTGGAACTCCTTGAGCTGAATGAAAAGCTGGCCCGCCAGGTCCGGGAAAGAAAAGAAATTGAATCCAGACTTTTAACCGTTCAGAAGCTTGAAGCCATCGGCACCCTTGCCGGTGGGATTGCCCACGAGTTTAATAATCTGTTCATGGCCATAACCGGTTATGCAACCCTGATACAAAAAAGGGCGGAATCCGGGCATTCCAATATTGAAAAAGCAAAAAAAATTCGCCGGCTGGTTGAGACGGGCTCCCAGTCCATCCAGCAGCTTTTGGGGTTTGCAAGAATCGGAAAGTATGATCCAGGTCCCTTGAATCTCAATGAGCTAATGCGGCAAAACCTGGGCATATTAAGCCGCGGCAGAAAAAACCTTGAGATCAGGACGGTCTATTGTCCTGACCTGTGGAGTGTTTATGGGGACAGATCCCAGATGGAGCAGGTTATCATGAATCTATTGCTCAATGCTTCCGAGGCCATGCCGGGAAAAGGATGTTTGCATTTGGAAACCCAAAATGTCTTCCTTGATAATAAACGAGTTTCCCTGGAAAAAATGGTGTCAGGCCGATTTGTTCTTTTTTGCCTGAGGGATGAAGGCGGGGGAATTGATAAGGAGATACTCCCAAGGATCTTTGATCCCTTTTTTACCACCAAGCAGATGGGAACGGGAATGGGTCTGGCATCTGTATTTGGTATTGTTGATAACCATGGGGGTGTCACAACCGTTGACAGCCGGGAGGGTGAGGGGAGTGTGTTCTGTATCTACCTGCCTGCCCTGGAAAGTAAATCCAGTTAAGCAAATCTAATGAAGTGAATCTAATGAAGTGAATCTAAATGAAAAATCCATACGAGCAATTAGTTATTCATAATTTTGACGGTGTTCCAAGTCTTGACAGGCTGGTGGAAAATGATGAACGATTCCTGGGCACCTGGGTGGAAGAAGATACCTCTTTTCTTTTCTTTTCCGATTCGGCTCCTTCCCTGGTTGAACAGGTAAAAAGAGAAAATCCCCATATATCCCTGGTTGAAACCTATGAAATGACCTGTGAACAATGGCATGGGGATAAGATCGAACCCTATTTTGTTGAAGGGTTCTGCATCGCCCCTCCCTGGGATCGGCCGGAAAAAGGGACAAAATCAAAAGTCCGGGAAATTCTCCTGGATCCGGGGGTGGTTTTTGGTACGGGTCGGCACCAGACCACCGAAGACTGTCTGACACTGATCCATCGGATTATTAGCCGGGAGAAGATCGGAACGGTTCTGGACATCGGCACCGGTACAGGGCTTCTTTCCCTGGGAGCTGCCGCCCTGGGATGCGGCAAGGTTTTGGCCTGTGATTTTAACCTGTTGGCCGTGAAAACTTGCTTGAAAAATATTCGTTTGAACCGGTTTGAGGAGCAGATCCTTGCCTTCCAGGCAAGGGGGGAAGAGATGATGTCTATCCCCTGTGACCTGCTGGTGGCCAATATCCACTATGATATCATGCAGCATTTGATTGAACATTCCTCTTTTCTGGAAAAAAAGTATTTTATCCTGTCAGGACTCTTAAATTCTGAAACCGCCAAGGTCATGGCATCCCTGGCCGCAAAAAAGGTACATGTCATTGAAAGACGGTGTCTGGACGGTATCTGGAATACCATCCTGGGCAAAGGGATATAAAAAATGACACCTATCAGAATCCAATGGTGGATATGAGTTAAATTTCTTTGGACAGGCCGCCTCGATAAGTACCGGCAGCGGGGGCTTATTCCTCACCCCGTTCTTCAAGCACCTCTTTTAATACGGTCAATGCCGTGTTGGCTGCTGGTACACCGCCGTAGATACTGGTCTGGAAGATCACTTCAGCCACCTCTTCCTTGGTGCATCCCACATTCAGGGCCGCATGGGTATGGAGCTTGAGTTCATCGGGTTTGGAAAGGACGGTCAGGGCTGCCACTGTGATCAGCTGTCTTGTGGTATGGGGTATTTTTTCCCGGGCATACATCTGGCCGGTGATATACAGGGACATGTCCTTTGCCAGGTCTTTGTCAAAATGGCGCCATAAATTATAGGGCTTGTCCTCATCTTTGACAGTGGAAAAATATAATTTGGCGGTTTTGCCTGTTTTTTTTGCAATCTCTTTGGGATCCATTGGGGCTTCTCCATTTTCTGGTTCGCCATGGAGGAGATGAAAAAAAACGTCATCTCCTCCATGGCAAAAAAAGTCTTTGTTGCTTATCTGTTGGCCTTTTTGACGCCAAGCTGGTCCAGGGCAATGATCATTTTGCAGATATTGGCAGAGCCTTCCACCATGGAATAGGTGGGGGCATCTCTATAGTATCTGGCCACTGGGTATTCAGTGGAATATCCATAGGCACCCAGGATTCTCATGGCAAAATTGGAACACTTGGTGGCCACTTCACCGGCAAAATATTTGGCCATGGCCACATCCAGACCGTTGTTGAGCTTGCCCTGATCCTTGGCC